>USCU01000001.1 GCA_900553335.1 uncultured Ruminococcus sp.
GGTATATCCGACTCACACTTTTGTCCTTTATAAATATCGGCAGATATTCTGCAGGTCCTAACAGAAACTTTAAGTTAGTCACACCCTCAGACTTTGCTCTTTCAGCGGCTTCAACTATTACGTTGCTTGTCTTTTCAACCGCAATTATATTTATTTCAGGATTATTCTTTGCAAGCTCCGATGCAAACTTTCCCTTTCCGCATCCGATTTCAAGATAGATTGGATTTTTGTTTCCAAACAGCTTTTCAATATTAATATAATCCTTTTGCTGAACAGAAGCAGAAAAATTTCTTTCCTCACGATACATACTTATTATTATATCGCTGCAAGCGTCAAGCCTTTCGTCAAGGTGCTTTTTTCTTCTCATTCTCATAAGTTCTCGTCCTATAAATAAATATCAAGATCCCCGTTGTCATCAAAAGCATTCTCAACAGGATTGTCATCTTTTTCACTCTCGTTTTGCTCTCTAAGCTCTTTTTGAACATTATCAATGCTGCTTTGAGCCATAAGCTCCAAATCACTAAACTCACTTGGCATTTCAGCTTCTTTGTCATCACCTGCTTGTCCATCTAAAGCTTCATCATGAGATTTTTGCTTATGCCTTTTTATCAAGCTTGTCACATAGAATACGATAATTAAAACACACAAAACGCTCTCTAAAACCTCAAGAGCAAAAATAAGCTTATTATTTGACGTAAAATTCGGCATCTGAGTAATAAGAGTAGCTGCAACAGCCGCTCCCATAAGAAGATAATACGCTCCGCCTTTTCTATAGAACTGAATAAAAAACACAACTACTGCCACTATGGCAATAATTATATGCACCACAAACGGAAAAGGAGTAAAAACATTTTGCAAGCTTTCAACTTCATTTGCTAAGAACAAATTAAGCACCATCCTTAAATTTTAATAATCAATCGAAGCTTCAATCTCCGACCACGTTAGAATATTGTACCATAAATATACATAAAAAGCAAGCTAAACAGATCATAGATTAGCAGCGTTTTCCTCTTTTTCCCATCGCTTGACTTTTTATTGCATATGGTGTAAAATTAATTTATTACATAACGATTACAAAAAATTACAATACATAAAATCATAGGGCATCACCCTTGTTAAACTAAATAATCAACCCCCGGCAGTCAGGAGGATATAATGTCTAAAAAAATCAAAATAAAACGAACCGTCTTTGCTTTAGCGGCGCTTATGATAGTTTGCGCTGCTTCCCTTTCGGGCGCACAAGAGATTAAAACCTCTGCTACCCCCGAAAATGCTTCGTATTCACAGAAGCTCGCTGAGCTTGAAAAGCAGGCGCAGCAAATTGATGAAAAAATAAAAAGCGCTGATTCTGATATTGAAAGTGCAGAGGCTAAAAAAGCGGCGATAGATGAGAAAATTTCGGTTGTTACAAAAAAGATTTCTACAATTAACGAATACAGTAAACAGCTTGCAAAGGATATTGCCGAAACTGATGCAAAAATGCGAGCAGCAAAACAAAAAGCAGATGATAAAAAATCTGAGATAGAAAGCGGTGCTGAGCAGTTTAAACAGCGTCTTCGTGCAATGTATATGAACGGCTCATCTTCATATGTTTCTGTTTTATTTTCATCTGAAAATTTCTTTGATATGCTGATGCGTACCGAGCTTATAAGCCGTGTCGCAAAGCACGACAACGACACTATTGATGCTCTCGTTAAGGCAAAAGAGGAATATGAGTCTAATCAGAAAGAGCTTGAAAATGAAATAAGCGAACTTGGTAAAAAATCCGGCGAATATAAAAACCAGCTTTTGGAGCTTCAGGAGCAAAACGAAGAGCTTGAAAATCTGAGTCAGCAAAGCAGCATGACAATTGATGAGTTAAACAAGCTTAAAAGCGAGCTTCAGCAGCAGGGAGTCGATATAGACGCTCAAAAGCACGCTCTCACAACTACCACAACCACTACTACAACTACAACCACAACTACTAAAAAACCGGCGTCTAACACAGTTAAGACTCATGTATCGTCAACAGAGCCTTCGCAAAGTCCTGTTACAACTAAAAAACCAACTACTACCGTCAAAAAGACTACCGATTCTCAGAGCAAGCCAAAGCCAAACCCTAACCCATCCCCTTCCGGCTCTATTTCAACGGTTATCGCAACTGCTCAGAGCATGGTTGGAGGAGCGTATGTTTGGGGTGCATCAAGCCAGTATGCTGCCGACTGTTCGGGACTCACGATGTACTGTTATTCCAAAATAGGAATCTCGCTTCCGCACAACGCTGCGGCTCAATCCTCATATGGAACGGCAGTTAGCTACTCTAATATGCAGCCGGGAGATTTGATTTTCTTCGGAAGCCCTGCATATCACGTTGCGCTTTACGTCGGCGACGGAATGATGATCCATGCGGAAAACTCCTATACAGGAATTGTTTATTCATATGTTGACTCATTTGCACTTTACAATCCGATTTCAGCAATAAGAAGAATTGTTTAGTTTTCACAATTTAATCATCAGTAACCGACTCGGATACGCAAAAGCGTGTTCGAGTTGTTTTTTCAGCTATATATGCAACCCCCCACAGGGATTTTTCTGTGGGGGGTTAGGGGGGTTATCTTCACCAAAAAGGGGGGGGGATGTTAGTAGAAGTTAATTTTTTGCTCATTACGCCATCTATTTTAAATTCTTAGTGATATATCAAATTAATTATCGTTTTTGTAATATGTATTAATATATCCACACATTTTAATTACAAAGAATATTGAAAAGAATAATCCAATCAAAATAATTGATATAGCATTTGCAATTTGTGAATCAGGCAATTCACATGAAAATATAGAATAATCTGTTTCTAACAAAGCTGTAATAAGCGGAATTATTATCCACAAGCTTATTATTATGCCAATACTGCAAAATACAGTTCGTGCAACCAAAGATCCATTACTTTTATTCGCACTTCTAATGTCTAATCCGCACCTATCGCATACTTTGATTCCATTTGCAACGTCTTTTCCGCAATTTTTACAAAACATATATATTCTCCTTCTTTAACAAAATAATTATTAACGTCCATCTATGGACATATTCTAAACTGATTATTAATATGTGGTTAAAAGCCTCAATTAAAGCTTTGCTTTTCTGCCCTATATTTAACAATAAGCTTCCTTACTATAAGTAATACAATACCCAATACAAACAGAATTCCGTTGAGTACAATGTTTGCAAAAAGAATATCGCCAATTATAATTCCTGCTATTGAGCCGCCGCATATCGCATTCCATAAGCTCGGAATCCACGATGAAATCAAAGCTATAATTCCTGTAGATACACTAAACACTGTCGATACGATCCCAATACTATATAGAGCTTTGGTCAAACCTTTTCTTATCATAAAGAATATAATAACTGCACTTAGCAATACGAAAAACGCCATTATATAATATGAAAATCCTATATGTATTAAATAATATAAAGCAGAAAAGTCGTTTTCAATATCGTCTGAATTTATGATTTCAATGTAATCTGCATCATCAAATATCCAATCAGCTATATCTAGAAAATCATTTCGTATATTTAACAAATCCTCGATATCGAAGTGACTATTTGTCAAATCCTCCAAATTATCAGAAACGAGCTTTTTTCCAAATTCCGTGTATATAGCATCTGAGTTCTCCTGTAATAAAACGATAACTTCCTGCTTTGTAATCGTTAAATTTGCATCTCCCTCAAAAAGATATTCTATAAATTTTGAAAGCTTATTTGCGACAAAATGTTTAACAGTAGAGTTATTTACAAAATTATTTAACTTCTTGTCTGTGATGTCAATACCGAAGTCTTCATTCAAATAGCTGTAGAACCTGTCCAAATCTACTCTGTTTGAATCTGATAGATTTTCAAATATATCTAAAACCTGTATATTATCCAATAGATTTTCTGCTTTTTCAGCAGATGATAGCTGACGAACTTCATAAATAGCAACCGCCAAAGCAGATGTTATAAAAAGGCAAATTGAAAGAATAACAACAATTAGGTTAGTCCGTACCGGCGATTTCTTTTTCTCAGGCTTAAATCTGTTTGTAATCTCAGGCTCATGTACCTGATCAAAAGCTGCATTTTGAGTTGCTCCGCATTTCGTGCAAAAAGCGTTATTCTCAGCTATTTCCGCTCCGCACCGTGTACAAAATTTTGACATAAGTTCTCCTCCTAAAAATCAATTGAGCATACTATTTAACCCTTGTAAGGCATTTATCGTCCATAATACGGTCTTCTAACTCGTCACGCGCGTCTTCCATATAAAGCTTGTCATACATCTCACACTTAACCAATTTATAATACAGTGTTTCACTTTCTTCGAGTTTTTCTATATCAACTAAGTCAGCGTATTTTTTAACCATATCTTCTATATAATCTTCAGCATAATTTTCAAGAAAATTTTCAATATTGGTATGAATATCATAATCGTCCAAATCACACCGCATCATGTAATTGACCTTTATCTCTCCGTTCCCTTCTACTTCGTAACGCATTAAAAGTTTATCCCAATACATGATACCGTTATCATTAAAAACAGCTACAACATCTCCGTCATCTGGGTCTTTCCACGTACCAATCAACTCAGATGCATCAGGTCCGCTGACACATACCGCTACAATTATTCCGATTACAGCTATTAAAACAACGCCGGCGCCGATAATAATTCCTATCATCTTATTTGAAAATTTCTTTTTGACAGCAGCGACTACATTACCCGCAAAAATAGGCTGTGCATCTTCTGATTTTACCGAACATCCGCACCCTGCACAGAAAATATCCCCTTGCTTTAGCTCAGCTCCACAATTTCCGCAAAAACTCTTATCATTCATAAAAACTCCTCCTTATTTTTAGTCATATTCTGACTATAATATACATTATAGCCGTTTTTTGACTAAAAGTCAATAGTCAATTTATGACTACTTATAATGTTATTATGAGTAACATTATTTTATAGGAGAGTCATTATGAAAAAATTTATAAGGATTCGCAATTTACGTGAGGACAAAGACTTGACGCAGGAGCAAATGGCAAGGATTCTCAAAACTACACAGAGGACTTATTCAAGATATGAAAACGCAGACAGCACGATTCCACTTGAAATGCTTATTAAAATAGCTGATTTTCATAACGTAAGCACAGATTATTTGCTTGAGAGGACAGACACAAGAAAACCATATAAACAAAAAAACGCAGAGAACTAAAAATTCTCTGCGTCTTAATTTTTTATTAATGATTTCACATTATTTCTTAATGGCTTCTGCTATTCCCTCTTTCCAGCTCTTTAAGCTGAAAATCATGAGCAGAGGGTAAAGCTCAAGCCTTCCGGCAAGCATATTAAACATCAAAACAATTTTAGAAATCGGTGAGAAAAATCCGAAATTTCCCGTCGGTCCTACATCTCCAAGGCCCGGACCTATGTTATTAAGCGTTGCAGTTACTGCGGTAAAGTTTGTTTCAAAGCTTGCGTTATCAAAGGAAATAATCAAAAGAGAAATAGCATAGATAATAACGTAGGTCACAAAAAATACGTTTATAGACCTAACAACCTCATGCTCTACAAGCTTTCCGCCAAACTTTATCTTTCTTATGCTCTTTGGATGAGCATAAATCAAAAGCTCTTTTTTAATAGTTTTAAGCATGATAATTATACGGGATACTTTTATTCCTCCTCCGGTGCTTCCTGCACACGCTCCTACAAACATAACAAGTACTAAAACAGTTTTTGAAGCGGAATGCCACAAATTAAAGTCTGCGGTTGAGAATCCCGTTGTTGTGATAACCGAGCTTACCTGGAAAAATGCGTTTCTGATGTTTTCCGACAGCGACAAGGCAAAATCAAGACTGTTTAAAACAATTATTACAACTGCTGTTATAATGATACCGATATACCATCTCAGCTCCTCGAAAAGAAAAGACTGCTTAAACTTTTTGACAAGCATCAAAAAATACACTGAGAAGTTTATTCCAAACAGCATCATAAACACCGCAACCACCCATTGAACATAAGGTGAGTATGCCGCCATTGACGCATTTTTAACAGCAAATCCTCCTGTTCCGGCAGTACCGAATACTGTACATATAGTATCAAACATCGGTATATCTCCGAAAAGCAAAAATACAAATTCCAAAACCGACAAGGAAATATAAATACCATAGAGGATCATTGCTGTTCCCTTAACATTCGGAACGAATTTTTCTACCGAAGGGCCCGGGCTTTCCGCCTTCATAAGATACATATGAGTTCCTCCTGCAAGCGGTAAAAACGCAAGCAGAAATACCAAAACTCCCATTCCGCCGATCCAGTTTGTAAAGTTTCGCCAGAAAAGCGATGCATGTGAAAGCGCTTCTACATCTGAAAGTATACTTGCTCCTGTTGTGGTAAAACCGGAAACCGTTTCAAAAAGCGCATTCAAATAATTCGGTATATCTCCGTTAATCGTGAAAGGAAGAGCACCGAAAAGACTCAAAACAATCCAGCAAAGCGCAACGGTTATTATTCCTTCCCGTGAAGAAAACGAGAGCTTTTTAGGTTTTAAAAGGATAAGAATCGTTCCTACCGCAAGACATATTGCAGTTACGATAATAAATGCAGCAGCTTCACTTTCCCCGTAAACAAGTCCGCATATGAAAGGCATAAGCATAAATATGCCCTCTATATCTATAATCCAACCGAGAATATATCCTATATTTCTAAGATTCATAATTAAGTATTAGTCCTTTCAAAAGCTTTGATTACTGCTGCAGAATATCCGTAACGTTATTAAGACCGGAGATCTTTGTAACAAGAATAACCGTATCCCCGCTTTTTATCTCGTCAGATCCTGACGGGATAATTATTTTTCCTTGACGGTTTATACACGCAATAAGAATACCTTCTTTTAACTGAAGCTTTGAAAGCTTAATATTTGAAACCGGAGAACCATCCTCTATTCTGAATTCAATCGCTTCCGCACGATTGTCAAAAATATGATAAAGAGTTTCTACGTTAGATCCGATCGAATTTTGCTTCGCCCTTACATAAGTCACAATAGCGTCGGCTACAATCTGACGCGGATAAATAACATTGCCGATCTCAAAGCTGTCAACAACACTTTTAAAAATTCTTCGAGTAACCTTAGTAACTATTTTTATTTTCTCGGACAATTTTTTTGCAAATACGGATATTAAAATGTTTTCTTCATCAATTCCCGTAAGCGGAACTAATGCCCCTGCAGTCATAAGCCCCTCCTGTGTAAGAAGCTCCTCGTCAGTTCCATCGCCGCATATTACCAGCGCTTTATCTATTGCCAAGCTTAAATCCTCGCACTTTTGCGGATTCTCCTCGATAATCTTAACGTCTATCCCCATATCAATAAGCTGACGGGTAAGGTAGTATGTCGTCTTTCCTCCTCCGACTATCATTGCATTAGACACTCTTCCCGTTGCAATTCCCGACTTTTTGAAAAACAAATGAACGACCTTAGGAGTTGCGATAAAGGATAAAACATCTCCTTCCTCAACCTTATACGCGCCATTCGGAATAAACAGCTCTCCTGACTTTTCCGCAGCACACATAAGCATCGGCAAATTCATGCTTCTCATGATATCGGACAATGTTTTTCCGGTAATCTGACTTTTTTCAGGAACTTTAAATTTTATAAGTTCAGCCTGTCCTTTTGCAAAAGAATTTATACTGAGGGCATTCGGAACTCTAAGCAAACGAGCTATTTCGTTTGCTGTTTCAAACTCAGGATTCAAAATCATTGATATGCCAAGCTTCTCACGAAGGTAATTAAGCTCCGATGCATAATCAGGATTTCTTACTCTTGCTATTGAAGAACAATTTCCGACCTTCTTTGCTATTATACAGCACAAAAGATTAAGCTCATCAGAATCTGTAACTGCTATTAACAGATCAGCGTCCTCAATACCTGCCTGTATCTGAGTGCTGTAACTCGAACCGTTTCCTACAATACCCATAGAATCGTAAGTATTTGTTACATTTGCTACAACGTTTTGATTTTTATCTATCACAGTAATGTGATGTCCTTCACCGCTTAAGCGTTCAACAAGCGTTGTACCAACCTTACCGCATCCGACAATAATTATGTCGAGAACCTTTTTTTCAGCGGAAAACCTTTCAAAAACTGACATTCTATATGCCCCCTGAATAATAGTTGCAAACATGCAAAGTTTAGTATAACACATAATCTGCAAAAAATAAACCATTTTTCAAAAAAACATCAGACTTTTTACAATTTTTTCATTAATTCAGATTACTACAAGGCTTTAATAAAGCAAAAAAATACAGTAAAAAACTATTGACAAGATACTAAATCTATGCTAAAATAACAATCGGTGACTTTAAGTCGCCGTTATTTACTGTTTGGAGAAGTACCCAAGTGGTGAAGGGGCTCCCCTGCTAAGGGAGTAGGTCTCGAAAGGGGCGCGAGCGTTCAAATCGCTTCTTCTCCGCCAAACCCTCGTAAGCAATAGCTTGCGGGGGTTTTTATTATGCCTGAATAATTGTCTGTGATTTTTAATTTTTGGATTCTATTCCGCCCTCTATTCCGCCCCCCTATAAAACACAAAACCCGCTAAGGAATAATCCCTAGCGGGTTGTCTTTACTTTATTGCTTTTATACCTTCTTAGTAAACCCTGTAAGGCAAATCCAGCCTGCTCCTGATTTGAGCTTGCCCCAAACCTGTCCGCTGACGACCTTTTCGGCAACAATTGTGTAAATCGTGTTGTACTTTGCAGTAACGCCTTTGACAATAGCATTATTTACACCTGCACCGGTCCTTACATTCATTCCGTCCTTGTGAGTGATTTTCACCTTGTAGGATTTAAAGGTATTTGTCTTTGCAGCAGATGTACCGCCGTTAAGCCGCTTGTTCACCTCGTTCGCTATGTATTTAAACTTGCTCTCAAGATACGGTCCCGGACAGCCTGTTGCCGCAAACCATTTGTGCATTGTAAGATTGCCCGACGTGTTACCCGTATAATTGAGTTTCTTGATTCCGTTGCGCTTGCAGATGTCCACGCAAAGCTCAATAAGCTTCGCCAAAGCTTTATCGCTGACGTGCCAATTAGGCGCACCGCCGTCATTAGCTACCTCGATAGTAATTGCCCTGTGATCATTGGCAGCGTTAGAGCTGCACCACGAACGGTTCGCTTCGTCAACGTAAAGCCCTACTCTGCCGTCAGAACCAATTCCATAGTTACTGCTCGCCTGCCTTGACGTTGGCGCAAATACAGCGCCACACTGTTCTACCGTCAAATTACCTGCCATGTGATGTATTGTGATCTTGTCGATCTTATGATTTCTCGGCTTATTGCAGTTCGGTGAAAGCCGTGTGTAGTTTACCAATTTGCTGTTACTCATTGTTATTACCTCCTATTAATTTTTTTAATTCTTCGATTTCTGTTTTTAATGCATTTAGTTCTGCCGATGTTGCGACAACCGCTGATTTGGTGAAACTAATATCCGATACCGTGAACGAACCGTTATTATGCAGCATAACCGAAAACCCTGTAAATTTTCCGTTATCTGTTGCGGTAAATGTATTAGTATAATAAATCCAATCGCCTACAGTTACGTTTGTTCTAGATAATACTAACTGAAAAACTCCTGATGATTTAGTGATTCTTAGTTCGCCTAAATAAAATTCTGCCAATGGTTCATTTACCTTTATCCATGCTGACAGCGTAAACATATCGCCCGATTTATATGTAGTTATATTTGGCGTTGACGAAATTGAACATCGACTGCTATTTGTGCAGTTATGTCGGGTTAAAATTACACCGTTATGACCGTTATAGCCGTCTGCAATTTCTGCTGTTCCGCCGTTTAAATTAGATGTTGTATATCCGGTTAATCCATCATCAAACGACGAGTTAGGTAACAGATTACGTCTGCCTAACAAATCATCTATTGCGTTATTTATGTCGCCAAGGGTTTCATCTGCGTTAGCGTTTTCTTCTGCCAACTTAGCGATGTTTTCAGACGCTGTTACATTTTCCGTCTGCAAATCGGATTTCGCTGTGTTAGCGGTGGTAATCGCCTCATCGACCGACTCTGTGATTTCATCGACTTTTTTGCTTACCGCAATAAATTTTTCCAACGCTCCAACCGATTGCTCGTACGGCGGTACAGATGCTATATTGCCGTTTAATGACCGACCTATCTGCAATGTTAGGATATCGGATTTTTTAACGTACTCGTAGCTATCGCCGTTTTGTTTGCACGCTAAAATCTGTGCATGTACCGTACCTACACACCGTAATATACTGCCGTCTATCGTATATGTACCGTCTGATATATCGACATCATATGTCACACCATCAGCGTATTTAAAGCGCATTTTGTAACTATCAGCACCGTCGCACTGATAGCCCTCGAAGGTGATTATCCGTGAGTTTGTCTCACCGACATAGCCTAGTGTAGTGGTATCCGTTTTGGCATTATAGTTTTCGTCTAATGTTATTTTCATTAGCCTTTCGCCTCTTCATTTTTTAATTCAATCAAATATTCATCAGCCGTTATAGCATTTTCCGTAAAACTGTTATTCTTCCACCATGCAACTACAGCGGAAACTATTGTCCATACTGTAGAAATAACCGTTGACACATCATCGTCCGCTATATTTAACGGCGACACTCCGCAAATGCTGAGCACCTGATTAATTAATGCCAACAATAAAACAACTGTTCTTATTAATGTTCCTTTTGTGATTTTCATGTTAAATCCCTCCTTACATTCCAATCTGTGCAAAAACAAATCCGATAACAATACTGATAATGGTAGTAACAACATATCCGGCAGCTTTGCGCCATTTTTCACCGTCACGTCCCTCCAAAACCTCAAGCCTCTTGCCTTGCTGCACCTGCTCTTTGCACATACTCTCCATATTTACCGCCAGTTTCTCAATAGATGTATTCAAGGTTTCTAAACGCTTAGTGTTTTGTTCAAGCAGTTCTATCCGTTTGTCCTGCCTCTTGTTTTCCTCTTCAAGTCGTCGTCGGAACTCCTCATGCTCTGCTCGTGTTATAGGTGTGTCCATAAATTACACCTCCACCTTAATAAAGTCCGCAATCATTTCAATCTGATTGGCTGTAGGCGCAAAAGGCGCAATATCTATAGGGCTGATGTCTGCATCAATCTCCCTTACCGCCTGTTCATTGACAGCGTCTGTAAACTGCTCCTGCGCCTCAGGTGTATCAAACTTAAAATTGCCGTCCTCGATTACACCGCCGAACTTCTCGGCAAGCTTCTTTTTCTCCTCGTCAAACGCTGTTGCGATCTCACCGAGTGCCTTTTTCATCTTATACAGCGCAAAAGAAGATTTAAAATCGTCCACTTGCTTGTCACCCAACTTCGTAAACTCCCTTAGTGCAACAATTGCATTAATTGCTGTTGTTTTCATTGATTTGTACCTCCAATTTTGATATTTTATTTTCCAACTGCTTTATCTTTGCAGTCAAAATCGCCGTTAATTCTGTGTATGCGATATGATACTCGCTTCCGTCTTTGTTTACGTCTACAAACGCTCCCACCTCATCAGCCGTAAGACCTGATTTATCAATAGCACTCAATAGCTCCTGTGCAATAAAACCAGTATGCAGTTTAGTGGGATCGTCCTTAAACCTGAATGTTCTCGGTGCAAGGCAATCAAACAATGTTATATACTTGTCCGACATATCATTGATATCTGTCTTTAATCGCTCGTCAGATCGTTCCGTGAGTGACGTACAGCTTATTGTGCTTGCGAAATATGCTGATTTATAAACATAGATGTATTGCAATGCGGCATTAGCGCTATATGCGTCCGAGCCTGCAAAACGCATTAAATTTGTTACTGTTCCGCCGACTGATCTTGAACGTATGTAACACAGTCCCGGACCTGTGACCGTTATTGCCGATTCATACGGTGTCGAGCCCTGCGTTAAGCCCTCGATTTTCAACCTGTAGCCGTCGTAACCATGTTCACCTGTTACCGAACTGTACTCACCGTCAAACATAATTCCGAAGCCTGTCGGAGATAACATTGTCCTCAAATAGTAAATCGATGAGCTGTTGTAGGTAAAGCTTGACGAGTTTGCGGATATTAAATTATTGCTGCTGATTTTAAAACCGCCTATATTCGCAGATACAGCCTGCAAGCTCGTAACGCTTATCTTATCCGCAGTTACAGCCTTAGCCGCTATCTTATTTGCCGTAATAGCTCCTGCCTTTATACTGTTGCCTTGTATGGTGTTTGCCCATATAGTGCCTCCGTCAATAACAGTTGCCTGATTGGGTTTCCATGGACTTGCCGTTTGAAACGTGGACTGCACCTGTTCCAATTGCAGACAATCAATATACGCTGTTACAGCCGTTGACGCATCGTTTATGTACATTGCCAAAACCATGTAATTACAGCCCGGCTTAAACGGCGCCGAAATATATCTTACCCAACCCGACTTACAGCCTGTGAGAGTGCGCTTGGTCAATGCAAATCCGCCTGTCTGTGTTGACATATCATCGTCATACTTCCATACATATCCCTGCATATTAATGCTGTCGTGTGACGTTGACCGCACATACCACGAAAACACATAAAACTCATCGGGCGAAACGGGAATAATTCCGTCATTAGCGATATTGCTGTTTTCAAGCCGTACAAAACAAAGCGCAGCGCCGTCTGTTACAACCTTCAGCGAATGCTCGCCGTATCGTTTGTATGTCATATCATATCCGATACTTGCTAACCGACTGGTACTTAATCCTTTTACTGTGCTTTCGGCTATCATTTCAAACGTATCAAGACCGTAAAGCATAATATTTCCACCAAGTCCTATCGCCATTTGCTCAGCAGTTATGGTATGTGTAGCAATCCATCCGCCTTGAATATATGTAGATGTGCTGACTGCATTATTCGTCCACTTCATTACCATGCTTCGCAGTGCTGTCATATTAGTGCCGTTTTCATCAGTCCATGCTTTTGCTGAAGTTGCTGTGCTTGATACCGAAGAAATCGCATTACTCAGTCCGCTTATTGCTCCTTGATGCGCTGTAAACGTAACATATCCGCTTAAATCAATTTTAGAAGCGTCAATAGTGATCTCTTCGGCTGATTGATTTATCGCAGATATTACGCCGTCCTTGTTGACCTTAAGTGCTATCTTGTCTGCCTGCTGTGATATTTCAGACCATGCAGATGATATTTGCGACATAGCAAAATCCATAGCGCCGCCAAGGCTATCCTGAGTTGCATAGGTATTTGACACTGTTGTTTTAAATCCCGATAAGTCCTGCTTCATCTCAGCCATTTGCGTGCTGATTTTGGTTACTGAAGTGCCGTCCGCTTTTTCGTTGATCGTTGTCTGCATACTGCTGACTGTGCTCGTTATGCTGTCTATAGTTTGATTTACCTCCGACAGCCTTGAGGTTAGCTGCGTTTCGCTTACCAGACCTGCGGTCGCCGTGGTAATATCGTTTTGCCATATCTTACTGTTTATCTGACCATTGATAACTTCCAGGTTCGTGCCTTGATCGGTGACAGTTTCAACAATTGCATCAAGTTTTGTGCCTTGTTCGGTAGTAAGCGTCCCTATTTCGGTAACACTCTCTGAAAGCTCAGTAAACTTAAGATCAAGGCTCTGACCGTCCTCGTCATAAACAAGCGTTGAAGTCTTAAGTTTATAATTAGAGCCGTTTATTTCCTCTATCAGCGAATGCATATCGATCTTACCACCCGAAATATGAGCGTTATCCGAAACCATATTGTCAACGATAAGACCGTCAGGAACGGCGTTCTCGGTTATTCCGTTTTCGTCAAACAATGCTGTTTTTCCGTCCGCTCGAACAATGAAGCTGAAATTCCCGTCTGCTGCTTGTCCTATCTGAACACGGACGTTTCCCTCGCTGTCGTAAAATTGCTGTGTTGCGCCTAAAAACGATATGCTTGCGCTGCCGTCCTTGATTATGTCTATGCGTTCTGCTTGCGCAGACGCTGTGATCAAATCCGCAACGGTGATCTTCTTGGCGATAATATCTTTTATCACTGCCTCGTCTATCGTTACGTTTGCGGCGGTGAGGTTAATGAACTGAGCGTTTTTCGTAAATCCGAATACCGAGCTAAACGTATTAAACTCCGCCGCCGTCGATTTCAAATCGGCTATATCAGCGCTGTTTGCCGTCAGCATTTCGGTTTGCAGTTTTTTTATAACTGCGCTTTCGGCGGTAAGGGTATTGACCTCAAGATCGGCAATTCTACCCGTATTGGCTGTCAGATCGTCGATTATTGCTTGATTTGCCGCCAGATACTCTGCTTCAAGCCGTGTGATTTCTGCGTTTGCAGCTTTAAGTTCGGTGATAGTTGCCTTTTCGGCTATAAGCCTTTTTGCAACAACAAGCTCCGCCGTTAAAGTTTCCAAAGCTTGAGTTACGGGCGATTTATAATCGTCCTCGCTATCGCCGTCTGTTTGTCCTACTGCTTTTATAGTTGTCGAAAACCCGCCGCTATAGCTGTGAGATAGCTGAGTAACTGGAATATTGTAAATCTCTCCGTCATACTCCAAGCTTACGGTATCGTATTCGTCGAGCAGAGGATTTCCGCAGATAAGTGTAAAACTGCTTATTCGGTATGTATAGCCCTTAAGCTTTGCCGACAGAGCATTAAAAATCTGTTCTGTCAAAAGCGTATTCGTTACATCTATTCCGTATCCTGCACCCTCTGACAGCAATGTTTTATCAGGAAGCGTAGCATACACCCTTGAAATAGTTACGTCCTCACTCTCAACAGTCGGACAGGAAAATCCGTCGTCAATAATAGCATCCGAATCCTCATACCATTTCGGATATATTGTTGTGTCGTCACGGCTTATCCATGCAAAATATCCGTCGAGCGCAAAAATCAGCCCGATAAGTTCACGGCAGGTCTTTCCTGTAGGCACGGTTATTTGCCTGTCGGTAAGCCCTGTCACGTCTATTGTCATGCCGATTTTTTGACTTATGTCGTTAAGCACAGCTATACTTGACATTATTTGAGTAGAAGGAACATACACAATCTCGGAATCATAAAACTTGCTTGACGTTTCAAGCGTTGCTTTCTCACCCGATATAGTGATATTCCGCACTTTGAATCTACGCATAAGGCAGTATTCATACGTTGCGCCATTATCAAATGACAAACCGATTTCCCAGCTAAAATACTTGTTTTTTAGGCTTTCGGCAGGCTTTTCAATTTCAATCTTTGCATTCGGTATATATGTTGAGCCTAAATCAACAACATCATTGCATGTGTTGTATGTGTAATTAATGCTGTATATCTTATCGGCGTTTATATCCGTGACTGTTTCATCATCAAATACAAGCCTTGCCGTAAGCATTCCCGTACCGTTTAAAACAGCATTTTTAAATTCTTCGGAAACTTTATTAAACATATATACCACCTACCTTTCAACCAGCGTCACAGTCACACCGCCTACCCAAAGCTCTGAGCCTGCATAGCTTTCTTTTGAATAATCAACGTCTCCAGCGTATGCTGTGAAATTGACCGTACCTCTACTGCTGTCAACAACTTTAACGGATAAATAGTCGTTTCCCTCGCAAATGCTTTTAATTGTTTGGAACTGAGCTGCTGTCAGCCACGTCCACAACAGCACAAGGCTGTATTTAAAATACTGCACTCTGCCCGTCATAGTTCCCGAAGCTGAACGCCCTGCGCCTGTCGCCCATGTTTTAGGGCGTGTAAGCTTTGTTCCGTCCATAGTCGGAGAAGCTATAAGCGTGTTATTCAAATATACTGTCATATCATGCCTATACTAAGGCGTTCACCCCCGTGTTCTTCGTATTTTTCTTGTTGAAATCTACAATAAACTCAAACAGCGTTTTTCCGTCAATCTGACCGTTAAACGTGAAACCAAGTGTCTTAAGCAGCGCAAGTATTTCTTCGAGCAATGAAATCATTTTCCTTTGGTCTTCGCTGTTGCTGTTTCCCATTATATTTTCAAGCTTTGACAACGGAGCAACTACCTCCGGATCGCTTGAAGCGTTCGGGTTATCTCCGACCATAGCAAGAGTAGGAGCAGAAACAAGACCTCCCTTTGCGAGTTTTGGTATGAGTGGAGGGTCTTCAGGCATTGAGAAATGCCAGTCGCAACCGAACAGATCTCCTATCGCTCCTGCAATGCCTCCAATTGCGTCTACAATACCGGAAACGACTTTATAAATGCCTGACCAAAGCAAATTGATACCGTCAATTATAAGATTTACTACACCTTTGACTATGCCCCAAATAGCATCCCAAATGCCCTTAAAAAAGTCTTTTATGCCGTTCCAAGCTCTCTCCCAGTCGCCGCTGAATACTCCGGCAATAAAATCAACAAGTCCCGACAAAGCATCTATAACAGGTCCTACTATGTTTCCTATCGTATCAATAACAGTAGTGATAACGCTTTTTGCAGTGTCAAGAATAGGTCTTATCACATCCCAAACCCAAGCAAAGGCATCTGAAATACCCGTCAAAATATTAGTTATCTTATCGCCTTTTTCCTTGAATACATCAGCAACTTTTTTAAAGAGCTCTTTGAGCTTTCCGAGAGTATCAATGATCAGCTTTCCTGTCCACTCTCCTATTGGCTTTAAAACTTTCTCAAAGAAGTATTCTACTCCCGGCTTTATGGCATTAATAATGTTTCCGAGCATTTCAAACGCTCCTGAAACCATATCAAGAGTTTCCGGCAGCGCTTTCTCAAAGCCCCATTTGCCTAATGGCAGCAGGACGTTTTCAAAAGCGTCAGCTAATACTCCGCCGAGAACATCAGCTAACGGCTGAAAAGCCTCAAGCAGTCCATTTAAGCTCTCAAGAAGTGGTGTAAAATCAAGCTCTCCTGCCCATTTAGCAAAAGCTCCCGTAATTGTATCTACCGTTCCGAAGATACTATCTAAAACCCCGAAAAGGTTTTGCATTATAGCATCTCCAAGCCCGGCTTTATTCCAAGCTTCTGTGAATTTGCCTGCAAGATTTCCGACAAAATCACTTATATTTTTGACAATGTCAAGTATATTCCCTATAAGGCTAACTCCGACAGGACTATCAAAGGCTTTTCCGAAACTGTCTGAAATAGCAGTAATTAAGTCAATGACATTTTTAAAGCTAGTAATAAAAGACTTAATAAGCTTTTTCCCTCTATCACCTTGATTCCAAGCCTTTTTAAAGGCATCGGCGATTTTACCTACACTTTTGATAAGGCTTTCCACAAGCTTTAAAATACTGTTTATAAGCGCTTCGCCTGTTCCGTCAAGCCAAATTCCCTTAAAGTCTTTTCCTATATCAATAAATAGAGACTTGATACTGCTTCCTGTATTTTTTATAGCATCAAGTACGGGTTGACCGTGTTTAGCCCACGCATTTTTTATAGGCGTAAACAGCTCAGACATTACTTTTTTAAACTTAGCTCCTAAGCTTTCTGCCGCCTTGCTTCCCGTAGTGGTAACTGCGTCAAAGTCTATACCCTCATCTTCTGACGCATTACTGTCCTTACTAGTATCCTCAGCAACATTCATAACATCGTAGCTGTTTAGATACTTTTTAGCTTCTTCAGATGATTTCTTGGCAGTTTCGGACGCCTTTTTTGCCGCTTCTTTTGATTGATCGTATGTAGTACCGAAAACTCCCGAAATAAAGCTTGCAACCTTAGCCATAACCTGAGCCAATCCATTTACAAGCTTAGTGAGTATCGGCAATACAACTGATACTACAGGCTGAAATGCTATTTTAAAATTGGCTTTGAGACTGTTCAGAGATTTTTGAAAATCCGAGGACTGCTCCATAGCGTCAGAAAAGAGCGATTTAAGACCACGAAACGCCGTATACAGCGCCGCTGTTATGAAAGTCGCTTTGAAAACACCCTTTACCGTCTTTCCGAGCTTGCCGAAAAGACCACTTGTATGTTTTGCACTTTTGTCTGTTGACTTCAAAGCGCCCCTCAATTTAGAAAATGCTGTTTTGCCAACGCTTCCTACCTTAGAAACGGCTGACTTAACTTTGGAGAATCCATTGCCTAACGATGAAATCCCCGACTTCAACTTTTTAACAGATGAACTGCTGATATTTTGAACCTTAGAGAAAGCAGATGATAATTTATTCTGTATGGCGTTTCCGGCACCGGAAGCTTTTGCATTTACTTCCTCTAACTTGTCTGAGACTTTGTCAAGCGCAACAGTAGAATCATTAGACATTTTTGATATTTGAGAATTAAGCTTATCTATAGCATCTTTATCTCTCAGCACCTGACTTTCCGCTTTATATAACGCCTGTTCAAGCTTTTGCGCCACTTCGCTACCTAAGTCGGCACTATTTATCTCAGCGTATTTCTTAGCTATATTTTCTACTGCCTGCTGATCATGTGCGATCTTTGAATACTGGATTTCAAGCTTTTGGTTTAGTCTGTCGATCACACTTTCGGCTTCACCGTAGGGCTGCGTAAATCGTTTAACGGATTTTTCAAATTCGGAGTTGATTTTTATTGCTTCCTCAGTTTTTTCTTTAACTTTCTCAATCCCACTTGTGTCAACATTGGTATCGGGTGGAGAATTATTATTAGGGGTATCGTCCAAATTCGGAGACTTAGTTTGCAATGAAACTTTCGCATTTGAAGTGATCTTATTTTTTATTTTCTCCGCTTGAGCAAGCTTAGTTTCAAGCATTTTTAATAGTTCTTCGATCTTTTGCGACGCTCCGCTCGTACTCTCGTTTATTTCGTCTAATGTGGCTTGTGTACACTTCTCTCCGTAATTCTTAACCTTATCCTGAAGCGTTTTGCACTTTTCCTGTAGTTCCTCGAACGTATCTGACTTTATCTCAAAATCGTTAATCTCCTTTTTCGCTTCCTCAAACGTCTTGCCTAGTATATCCTTAATACGTTTTTGAACAGCGCTGAAGCTGTTTGAGATTTGGTCGGACGCTTTCTGACACGTCCCCTCAAGCTGCTTTTTGGCTTTGTCAATGCCGTATGAGGTCTTATCGTTTATCTCAAGGTCGAGATGTATTTTTCCCACCGAATTTCCCTCGCTCATACCACACCACCTTTCTTATTTATTGTTTAGCCGAATGCCTGAGCAATCATCTTCTGAAGTGCTGCTATATCGTTCATTCGGCTTGTCTTTGAAGCTTTAGCCTTTTGGCTTGCTTTAAACCTAGCCCATTCCCGCCTTATAGCCTTTTCATGCGGCGTAAGCTGTTTCAGCCTCTCCTTGTTTGTTTCGCACCGTATCGAAACTACACGACCCAAAGGCGTATCGTCCATAAGACCGCTTACAAGCTGCGCCCAATCGGAATACTTTAAATCGTCCTGATCACTTGGCAGTATGTGATACTGCTTTGCGATAGATTCGGCTATAAGTTGTTTGTCGTATTCGACATCGTAATAAGCTTCGCTACTTACTGTCTTTCCCTTGAAATCGATCCTGATAAACTTCAGGCTCCTCTCCTGTTGCCGCCGCCAAAACAAGAGAAAACAGCTCAATATATGCCTTAAAGCTTAACTCCATTTTCTCAATCTCTGCGTATTTCTTAGGTGTAAGAAGTATCTTTAAAGCTTTGTCCGATTTATTTAAAAAGTCGTCCTTGTTTTCGTCATTTACCGAATTGACGATTTCCATAACTTTTTGAACGGTTGATTTTCTGTCGTCAACCGTGAATGTCTCATCTCCTACCTGTACGGCAGGACGTTCGCATAAAAGTTTCTTGTCGAGTGTATATAGTTTTGCCATAATCTTTCTTCTCCTTTTCGTTAAAAATTAAATCCGCCCTGCTGATTACAGAGCGGATTATATTAATAGTGTGTTTACGCTGCACTTGCCGGGGTGTATGTAGGCTCGCCGTCTGACATAACATCAAACTCAATCGGTGCAACTGCTGTTGAATCTCCCGAAGCCCAGTTCGTAACAGAAATTACGCACGGAATGAGCAAGGTAGCGCCGTCCGGGAAATTCCACTTGAATGTTGTATGCGCCTTACTTCCTGTCTCAAGGGCAAGGCTGTTAATGTAATCGTTTCCTTCGTCTCCGACATTTCTCTTTCCGCTTACAGAAATAGTAATCGACTTTCCTGTTACAAGACGTCGTGTCCAGCCATGCTGATCGAACGGCTTCCATTCTTCTGTGTTTCCGTCAATAGAAACCGAGAAAGATTCCATATCAGCTATGGTTTTCATTGAAGCTTCTGTTTTGCCGTCTCCGCCTGTAGTATCAACCGCAAACTGATTCTCGTAAACGGGATATACTCCTGTGTTTGCCATTTAAAATCAATCCTTTCTTTGATAAATTAATGTTGTTTCGATTGCATATTCACACACGCCCTTTTCGTCCTTGCCGATATAAAACGGCAATCGGGTTTGTGTGAACTTTACTGTGTACTCGCCTGACTGAATATTCCTCACATCGGACAAAATCTCAAATATTTCATTTGCCTTTTGTTCTGCTGCTGTGGGATTGTCAGTCCAATGTACAATAATTGATAAATCCTTGTAAAAAAATCCTGTTTGGGATTTGCCACCCAAACAAAGCCGTTTTTGCTGCTCTTTTAGAAGGAAAACTCCTATTGCTTTCTCTTTGTTCTCGTCGAGATTTCCTGCGTAAATGTCTTCAATGTCGAGAAGTTCCGCCAGCATATCGGCAGCGTTAAGTAAAGTCATCACAATTTTGCTCTCCTCTTATATTCTTCTTTAAATTCTTCTGCGACAAACTCTTTTTTATCGCCTGTAAGATACGGTTCAAACCAATGTCCACTCCTGCCGTGCCGAAATTTAAGCTTACGTTCGGGTTGTGCAATGACTTTCTTTTCGCCCTTGTCAGCGAATGCTTTGCCTGAACTGCTGCCGACCATAAGCTTTTCGTAATACAAATACCGTACATATAGCGTACTGTTAGACAAGGCATATTGTTTTCCCTCTTCAATCGTATCAACTGAAAAATCGCCTTGTAACGCTCCGCTGTCGAGCGGTACAGTATCTTTGACCTCTGCCTCTACAGCTAACAACGCCGCCTTTGCCGCCTCGTCTGCCGCCTTTTTGAGTTTTTTGATTGCCGTCTGATCAATAGTAATCTTAACGCCCATTAAATCAGCTCCAACATTGTGTAATTCACTGTGCCATCGGGATTTTTACCCTTGTATGAGCTTGAAATCTTGCGAACGATTGTACCGCCGTTTATCTCAACACTTCCGCTTATGGTGTCGCTGTCGGGGGTTATATCTCCGTTGAAATAAAGCTTACCCGATAGTGTTATAAGCTGCTTTTCGGCGTTTAACTTCTGCGAGGACTTTTCATCATGAAAACATTTACCCTCAAAAACTGTCGTTTGTTTTGGAGAGCCGTCACGGTTAAGTCCGTCCGTCTGATAGATTTTGACACTCGTATTGCAAACTCTGTCGGGTACTAATGCAGGATATTTCATATCAAATCCCCCTATAGCAAAGCCCTGTCTGCACAAGCAGGGCGTACACGTCGCTTGTCGTTGTCACGTTTCCGATAGTAAATACTTTTGACTTGTCAAACGACATTGACACGCCCGATATGCTGTACGAAGAAAGAGGGCTGTCGAGCAGTTCAGCATTGTTATAAGCAAATTCAGCCTGCTTCTTAACGGCTTCTTTTACAATATCCTGCTGAAACCTTGTAAGATTATCAAAGCCCTGTTTTACAATTCGATTAAAAGTCAAGCTGTCAATAGCTCTGCCGGCTTCAGATAATCTCTGCTCAAGTTCGTCAAGCGGTATTTCACCGATATACTCTTCAGGACTTAAATACATACTTACTTCTCCGTTTTCTTAAGCTTTGCTACCTGTGCCTTTAACTTCTTATTTTCCGCAATTACTTTTTCATATTCAGAGTACTTCACTGTAGACTGCGGAGAGCGTTCAACGACATTGCCGTCATCGTCTGCAATGTCATAGCCCTGTGCAAGATATGCATCTTTTGACGCTTCATCTATGGTATAGATCTTGTTAGCCTTTATTGCTTTCATTAACTGTACCTCCCTGTACTGGCGTTGTTGTTTCAGGTTCTGCATGAATAATACATCCGTCCTTAAACAGATGATCAATTGCGAATGTGCCGTTGTATCTCCTGTTCTGATACAAATAGTTGTCAGATGTTCTGCTGTCAGAGCCAGGAGCAAAGAGATGAATGTAAGAGTACTTAACACGAGATACTTGTGCTTCAGGGTCAACTAAGATATAGTCGATGTTCTTCGCTGTAGTAGCCGCTTTGCAGCCCTCTGTAAAGTCATACAAAGTCTTAAAACGTGTGGAAGGTACAACAACGATATTTCCTATATCGTCAAGAGTATGTACTCTTCTGTCGATGCCACCGCCCTGCTTGATGTCAAGAGTTCTCTGAATACCCTCAGCATTTTTTAAAAGCTTCTTGTATGACGATGTACAGTAGAGTACAAGTCTGTCAAGAGGTACTCCGCTGTCCTCTAGCTTCTCTAAATTCTCATCAAAATCTGAAAGAATGTTTGCGGTAGTTAGTGCAGTTGTCTTGATCTGAGCACCGACTCTCTTAGCCTCGGAATACAGCTTTGAGAACGTATAACTATCAAGTTCGGGAATAGCCTGTGTTCTGTCAAATCTGTTTTGAATATTTGCGAGGGAAACGATCGTATCTGTTTCATCAAAGTCCATCGGATCAACAACAAACTCGATCGAGCGGTCGTGATCAAGCGTCTTTGTTTCAAAGTCGTTTGCATAGCTGCCCTGCTTAAAGCCGAGACTTCCTCTTGTGTGGTCCTGATAGCCCGATACCGACAATGTAGGTATCTTAATGGTTTTTGCGCCCGTGATGTTAATATCACCGTTTGAATGATAGAGAGCGTCAGAAACGGATTCCTGACCGTAAAGCTCTCTTAGTTGATTGCTGAAATTTTCAACATAGTTAATTGTGTTTGGCATTTCTTATCACTTTCCTTTCTTTACTTTTTCTTCAAGCCAAATGCTTTTGACAATCTGTCATCTGAAGCGCCTTTATCGGATTCGGAGCTGTCCGCCCCAACCTTAAAGCCGCCTTTAGATTTGCCGTTTTTGTTATCCTTGCCGTCTGCTTTCCAGTCGGGGTATTTTTTTGCAACCGACTGCAACGCCGCCGAAATCTCAACACCGTCTCTCTTAACGATAGCCTCAGCAAGTGTGACCGCATCCTCCATGCAATCGAGTGCAAAACCGATTTTCATTGCTTCGAGCTGTGTTTTCAGCGTGAGATTTTCAGCTTTAAGCTGATCTACTTCGGAGAGTTCGGGAGTTTCAGGGGCTTTACTTTCGTCATCAGCCTTATCATCGGTTTTCTCTTCCGGTTCCTTGCCTTCGGATTTTTCCTCAGACTTTTCACCTTCACTGTTTTCGTCAGCTTGGCTTTCGTCCGGTGCTTTCTCTTCCGGCTTTTTCTCCTCCGAGTTTTCGTCCTTTTTCTCTTCGAGCTTCTCCTGCTCGGAAGCATTGGACTTCTTATCCTTTTCTTCCTCTTCGGGCTTTTTCTTTTCTTCTGCCATTTTTCTCATTCCTTTCTAAAAATTTTATAATTACTTGCGTCCGCCAAAGGTCATTATCCCGAAAATACTAACCAACGCAACGCAGATAATCAGCGTTATTTGTACAGATACAGGCAATTAAACCGCCTCCTTTCGTAAATTTAGGCATAATAAAAGCACCTGAATAAATTCAAGTGCTTAAGTCAACTATTAAATTTAGGTATACAAATAGCACCTCGTAAAATCGAGGTGCTGTTTTTTGTTTAAATTGAGATCACTAAGAAAGATATTTTTTTGTATACTCTGTCTGCTCAAATGAAACTTTTCCGTCATTTATAGAAATTTTGAGTACTATCGGAGCAGGTGTTTCATCTGTCAATCCATTTTTTCCTTTTTCGGGGTCGTGATATTGTAACCATATATCATTTTTTCCCCAACATTGAGGAAGCCTTTTTGCTTTTGCAAAGTCAAGAGAATTTTCTATGCAATACCTTTCAATTTCTTTTTCATATTTAGAAAACAATTTACACATATCACTCACTCCTTTTTTCAAATGTTCTAAAATCACCTTTTGAGTTATAAACAACGGCATTGTTTTGTTTAAAGCAATTTAAAATAGAATAATCACCATCTGACGGTTGCATACACAAAAAGTCCATTCCCGGATGAGTATGACCACTCCACTTATATCCTAACTCAGCAAGCTTTTTGGCATCATCAACGCTTATATTTACCATTTTTTCGTTGCCGCGAATTATAAGCCTTTCTTCGCCTTTTGTAAACATAGCAAACTCTTTACCGGTGCTAGCAGTAAATGCTGACAAATCAGCCATATTTATAGACTTCTTTTTTACAATAATACGACTGTCAAAGTCAGGGAGCTTATCAAGTATAATCTTTTGCCTATTGTTCAAATCAATGCCAAATGTCAATATAGCATTAGGGTTTCCCTTTCCTGTATTTCTCTGCTCTATGGGCAATTCAATAGGCTTTTCAATCGAGGCAATAGTCATATTATCCTCTCCCTTTAGTTTCATTATACCACTTTTACTCTGATTGTCAACAGATTTCACAGTTGTTTCATTACTGTAAACCTTCTCCCTGCCATAATCTCTTTTAAGCACGTCGGAATGCTCGTTCACAAACTCTCTCAGCTCTTTTTGCGCCGCTCTGAGGTCTGCTTTGGCATTTTTGATATTATCGGTATCTGTGCAGCCGTTTACAAAACGCTTTGCTTTACGCACTTTATTTTCAAGTCGGCGCTGCTGGGCTTCAAGTCCTGCATTTTTCTTTACCGTTTCGGCATTTAACGGCTTCGGGACAGACGTTATACCGTCAATGTAAATTGACATCGAATGCCGACAGTTCGGGTGAAATAATCCCTCTGTTATCGCAACGGACAAAAGCGTAAACCATTTGCCGCAATAGTTTGATTTTCCCTTATCGCCGTAGGTTTCACCGTTCCAAACAGTAAAAACATCGTCAATATAAACTTTGCCCTGCCAAGGCAGACAAGTTTCGCTGCAAGCGTCATACTGAGATATAAGCACCGTATCATAACCAAGCTCAGCGAATTGTTTTGCCTGCCCCTGAAGTGATGCTCTTGCCGATGTCGTCCTGAGTGCCATTCTCACATAATCAGCAATATTTACACGCCTTCCGTTTTTATATTCGATACAGTTTATACCCTTGTCAAGAAACTCCCTTGTAGCCTCGTCTATTGCCTTTCGAAGCGGCATAGAACCTGTACCCATTGCGAGCTGTACACGATTAAGCGTTTGACGATAAACGTCGTCGATCATTCTTAGCGCCGCCGAAGATACATTTTTCTCAAGCTGTGTCATGTCCGACATAAGAGCGTTCATCTTGTTTTCATTTATGCCGAAAAAATTGTCCGTTGTTACAAGATCATCTGCCGTTGATTCGGGAACAATCAGCTTAAGCTCTTCAAGCTGACTTGTGACTAAATCTGCTCCCTCTTTAAACTGCTCTCGCATGAGTTCTTCCGTCTCCGCTTCAACGATCGGACTGTAATCATTCAGAATGTTTATATTCTCTCGGCGAAACTTATCCATATTTCTGAGCTTTTCAGCCTGCCATGCAGTCCAGTTAAAGCCTTCCTGCTTTTCTTGTTCTCTGTGCAGATTCAGATTACGTTTAAGAGAAGCTATGAGCCTTAACTCCAGTTCCTCAAAAAGCTTTGATATATCGCTAAATTTCAGCAAGCTCATCACCTACCGAGCTTATCTCACCGTCTATCAATCCCTTTTCGGTTCTGATACGGTTTACCTCTTCGGCTTTCCACTCATCGTCTTTAGACGATCCCCATAATTCTTCAACCTGAGTTTTTACAGACATAATGCCATAGGTGCTTGCCTTGCCGACCGTTTCCACTCTGCTGTCAAAGTCAGGTGCGCCGTACTCGCCGAAAGAAACGGTTATCTCATTGCAGTTCTGCGGCGCTTTGCCGTTCATGTTATCGTATGTATAAAGTATTGCTTCAATGAGCTTCGGCAACGCCTTTTCAAGCACGCCCGTTATAGTGTTTCTCGTATTGCCTGTAACATCTTTCTTCTCTCGCTGTGCGTCAGCCGACGACATCTTTCCGACATCTATTCCGAGCGTTGCAGGCGAAACAAGCCCCTGCAAGCACATGAGCATTGCGTTTGTATACGAACTGAAAAAAGCTTCGTATTTTATATCAGGCTGTACAACCTCTATCTTTGGCGTTGCGCCCTCAACTTCGGGAAAATCAGTCGTTATATAGCTGTTGCCGAATTTATTTGGAGCGCCGAGAGTTCCGTTTTGGGGATTCCTCGGTATCATAGATTCGGGAATATACTGCTTGACACGTCCTGC
Source organism: uncultured Ruminococcus sp. (assembly GCA_900553335.1). Taxonomy (GTDB): domain Bacteria; phylum Bacillota; class Clostridia; order Oscillospirales; family Ruminococcaceae; genus UMGS1601. Next base: position 26,364 of record USCU01000001.1, read on the forward strand.
CCTCAGAGCGTCCCACCATTGCGACACGACCTCATCGAGTGCGTCAAAGCAATCTGACTTTCCGCCGTCAAATATCGATTTACCCCGTCCGATATGCTTTTTGTTGTCGTAGAATTTGATAGGTACAGCCATGATGTAATCACCGTTAAATTCTACAAGCGGCTTTATTCCCTCAAGCTGTTCTATCGTGTTAAGCGGTACTTCGGAGCCGTTGTCGTTGTACAACTTACTTTCAATAAAGCCTTTTCCGTATCTTTCATACAAAACATATCGCTTGTGCTTTTTGGCATAAACCGTTTTAAAAATAACGGCGGTTATAATTCCTCTCGACTGCTCATATTCAACTTTATCTGCGCCGACAAATTCGACAATCGGATAATATGATAAGTCTGTATCAACAGAAATCTTAAAAGCTCCGTCACCGTCAACAAGCGTATCTACTACAGCCTTGCCGACAAGGCTTTCAAAATCAATCGTCTCTGATATTTCTTCCCACTCTGTACGGTCTACGTCTACTACGTCAAGATCGGATTTAACGATATATGCAAGCGTGTCAGCTATAACAGCAGGAAGTCCGCTATGTATTTTACGCATCGGGTCATTTATGTTCTGCGGAACACTCTCCCAAAATCTTGTTTTATCGCCGTATTTATTGAGCTGTTTGTAGAATTGATAGAGTTCGTCTGCATCGCCCCTGTACCAAAGTCTTGCCCTTATGACTTCCGTGTCAAATGTCGTACTTTCCATAAGTGTTATGCTCTGATTGCTTGCAGGAATAACATTCAGCCAATTAAGTACCATTTTTCTTATCTTCTCTCCTATCCTACTCAATTTTTACACTCCCTATTTTGCCCTTGTGCGGCAGCCATGCGTATTGATTAGCGTTAATGCAATGATCATGACCGTCTTCAGGTTCATATTTATCCTCTTTCCAACTGTATATATTTAACTCTGCTATGTAGTTTTTACAGCTTTCAAGTATTAAAAAATCGCCCGAAGCCATCCAAGCAGACTGGAGGTGTATTCGGTCGATTATTTTTGTCTTTTTAAATGCAGGAATAAAGTTATATACACAGCCTGTCAAACGCTTGTACTTTCGGCATTCGGTAATAGTCGCTTGGTCTGCACTGTCGATATACACGTCTCTTGCATAACCCCATATCTGACGATTAGCTTCAAGGAATCTCACAAACTCAGGCGGAATGTCCGACGGAGAAAGCGGTATTTTCAAATCCCTGTTGTTATATACTCTTTCGTCAAGCGTTACGCATTTTCTGTCAAATGTTATGCCGACGAATATAAACGATATAGTATCGGGCGAACTCGTGGAGTAAGCCGTATCAAGAGCCGCCGAAAAACGCACAAAATCAAGCTTTTTAGCTTGCTTAAAAGTAATTACATTCTTATCCTCAAGATTAAATACAAGTCCTGTAGCACGTCCTCTAAGCCCTAAAATCTTATTTTTATAAAGCTTAGTGCCTTTAGGCGCTGACTGAATTTTTTTGTCAATATCAGCTTGCGTCAAACTCAAATTATCCCGAAAAGAAAAGAACCAGTACCGCCAATTCGGTACAGGCTCTTCTTTAAGCTCCTGCATTATTTCTTTTGGAACGTCCGCCGCATATTTCTTATACGGTCGGGAACGGTTTATAAACTCTTTATACACAGGCAAGCTCGGATCATCGGGATTAAGTGTTGCCATAAGGTAATCATTTCGAGTTGAAATCTCACGGACAAACTCAATATCCGCCGTGTTGATCTCATCAATAAGCACACAACCGAACTGCGAACCTAAAACATTTTCCCACTTGTCCTTGTTGTCGTAGCCGAGAACATATATTATCTTGCCCTCAAATTTGATATGCGGCAGTTTGTTATCCTTATCGCCGTTGCCGAAATACCCAGCGTTTCGGTGCAGATCGAGTATGCCGTTGTCCTGCTGAATTATATTTTTCTCGGCAACTCCCGTTGTCTTGCTTGCGATAATATGAAGCTTCTTAGGACTTGCCGAAACCATACGCATAAACTTTATACCTGCGCCGACGGTTGTTTTGCCTGAAGCTGTTGTTCCCTCAAGGAAGTCCGCCGAAACATTTTTGACCGAGTTTATAAAGTCAATATACTTTTGCGAAAGAGGAAAGCTACTCGTCAAGCCCCTCACCGCCTATTTGTTTAAACACATCGGAAAGCTTGCTTGAAGTCTTAACCGTTGTATCGACTTTGACCGTATACTCTCCCGTCATTTTGTTAAGCGTATCAACTGCACGAATGCGGTCAGCCGGAGAGTTACCCTTATTGTTTGCAATATCGGAAAGCATTGCCTGACGTTCTTTTGCCGTTAAAATACGCTCGTCCTGCGCTTTTTCCGATAATTCTTTTATGTATTCGGCAACCTCCACATTTCTCAACATATTATCTGTTCTGTGCGTTGCGTAACTGTCGCTGTATCCTGCTTTGATTGCACTTTGAGCGGCGTTACCGCTCTGTGCGTAATATTCTGCAAATTTCTTTTGTCTTGCTGTCACGGTGACACCGTCCTTTCTAAAGTTTGAGTATAAGAAATATACTGATAAAACAAAGCTTTTAACTACTCTTTATATATCTAATTAAAACATTTTCAATATTTTCAATCAATGGATTTATGTCGTAATTTCGGTACTTCTCATTTATTTTGCTTTCACTTAATATGCAAATTGCCCCTATGTTTTTGTTTTGTTCTCTTAAAGTATAATATATAGATGTTCCAAAATTACCATTATACCATTCCGCGTGAAAAGATTTATCATATGGACTTTCTCCATTTATATACACATATGTTTTTATGCCAATATCACCACAAGACTCCACTTTGCTTAACATAAGAGGTGTTGGACAATTGACAGGTGATGTATATATGGTTATATACTCATTACTTTCTTCAATGTATTTTCTTAAAATGATTTTAATACTATCATTTTCAGAATTTTTATCTTGTAGCATTTTCTTATAAACTTCTTTAAACACATTGATAAATGTATCCAATTCATATTTCGACATACTTTCTACATTTTGATTACTCATAAAATTAACAGCATTTAAATAGTTCATTTGTAAATCTTTAAGCCCTATTCGTTTTTTATTGATTTGTTTAATCATGCTAATTACAGAAGGTATCATTATCCCAAGTAAGGCAAGAGATATTACTGTCATTATATTATCTATACTCATACTCATCCTCACCTTCCTCTATTGAATTTGCAAAAGTACAAAATATAGAGTATCTACATATGTAAATTGACACTATTAGTATACTTGTAGTTGAAATTAAATTTGTTATAAGTTTAGTATTGTGTGTTCTAACTAAAGCATAAAACAATGTCTGGATAACAATAATAAATAAGCATAAACATCTACATAAACTAAGTGAATCAGATTTTTCTTTTTTATATTTTTGCGCCTCCATTAAATCTAATGTTGATGGTATAGTTAAGGAAAATGATAATAATATAAGATCACCATTATTAATTACATCTACAATACTAAATCGTCCATCATATCCATCTGTTATTAGAGTTATAAAGAAAGGAAATACCACTGAAAAACAAGACAATATGAGCCATTTGCGGATTGAACGATTATATTTTTCTCTTTTTTCACCTTCAAAAATATAGTTATTTTCGTACTTCTTATAAAAATTTAAAACTTTCATTAATCCATCCTCAAAATATAAATCATCATATTAAATTAATATTATTAATTAAGAAGATATGATACACCAACATATATATTTTAAATAATAAATCTTAGAAGCAAAAAATATTATAAATTTCATATTTTTCCCCAATCATCATAATATAATACAATAATAGCATGAATCTTACAAAAAACAACCTGTTTCAGCGTATATTTTATCGACCGTTTTCGACAAAACATTGCCTCCCAAGTGCTTTGCACTCAGGAGGCGATTTAGAAATATATAGGGATTGGGGGACCTATATACTTTCCTCAGTTTAAATTATAACACTTAAAATCCGCAAAATCCGCAATTTGAAAAATAATTTTTTAGTTTATTTATAGGCGTATGCTCTGACCTATACCCCAGCCTCATAGCAATTGCCTGCCAAGACGGAGCTTTTCTGCCGTTTATGTATCGCCATGAGAGTATCAGCTTGATCTCTCTGTCTTTTACGCTCCTCACAAACTCCTCGATTTCCGACTTGTGCGCCTTAAGCTCCGCCAACCTCGCAAGCTTTGATACCGTACCGCCGCTAGGCTTATACCCTTCGATATGTACCGTATGTTTGCTATATGGGAAACGGCTTGCAGACGTAACCGAATCGCCAACGTAAGAATCCTTAAGCTCGTTTTCTAAATCTTCAATTTCCGCACAAATGCTGCGGTACTGTTTTAATTCAGCCGTTGTCATTTAATCACCTTTCTTTTGCTTCTCTTTCAAAATCAAAACCGCTATGTACGCTTGGAACATCTAGTCACCGTCCTCATCCATTTTTGTACCGCAGTATTCGCAGTAATTTGGCAATTCATTCCATTTATTTTTTGCTTCGGCTGTGCATTTAAATGGCGTGGTACGATCATACCCGCAATAACTGCACAACGCCTCATCGTAACTATACATTATCCATTTCCCATGCCTAACCTCCTGCACGTTTGCGACAGATTGTGCGTTTTCGGCAATAATGTATTTATCCTTAAATTCATAAATCTCATATCCTTCTTTTGCCCAAAAGCCAAGTTTTTCTTGTGTGCATTTCACTCGGTCTATTCTCTCGACTTGCGTTTCGCTACGATACAAGTATTCTCCCATAGTGTGAAAAATATCTTTAGTATTTACACCAACAATATAAAGTTCATATTTATTGGTAAATATAGAATATTTTCTAACATAAAGAAGATGTGTATACGGGCAGGGCTTTAGTTGTTCGTTATTTTTCATTTCTCCTCACGCTCCTTTTTACATTTCATGTGTTACCTCCTCAATTTCTTCCAGTCTGCAAATCATAACGCATTCGTGATCTTCAAATCTTTCTGTCAGCTCTGCTTGATAATAAAACCCTTGTTCACCTCTGCGGATAATACAGCCGGAAAGAATATATTTTGCTTTTTCCAAATACAACTTAGGATTTGTAAACTGTACCGTCTTGTTTAAATTTTTCTTCACCTGCTCAATCGTCATAGCTTTTCTATCCTCACATAAATCCCTGTAACCTTTGCATAAAACTTCTCGCATACTTCAGAAGCCACAAGCGCATCATCAAGCCAAAATCTCAAATCGGTCATGCAGTCCTTAAGAAGCTTTTGAAGATTATCCGTGTCGGGTTTAGTGGCTTTATACTCGCCGTCCTTGTGCTTACCTGTTATCGGGAACAGCCACTTTACAACCAACCTAACACCACAGTAATATGGCTCGGGTATTTTATGTTTGCTGAGATTTGCAGTCAGCTTCTGCCTTGCGTCCTTAAGTTCGGGCGGATCATAAAATATCGGCTTGCCGTTTTTGACTGTTACCTTGTGTTCCTGATGTGTGACAGTCGGCGGTATCATCGGCATAAAAAATTCAGTCATTGTTTCACCTCTCTCTTGTGCGCCCGTTTATTATTTTCCATAATATTTTTCGTGCTGCTTTTGCACGAAAAATATATTATGATAATAATATGTTTTGCGTGCGTCTTACGCAAACTCGAATATTTATCGACTTTGCAACTCATAACCGCATTTTCGATAATTATCGAGTTTGCAACTAACGAACGCAATAAAATCAATTCGATTTTGCGGCTGCGGTTTTCTTGCCGATTTTACCCTTTGATATATAAAAAATGTCAGAAAATTCATTTACCCAGCGCCTTATAGTATCGCTTGACTTCGTCGAATAATCGCAAACATCAGATATTTCCACTTCACCATGACTGTTTTTTTCGCTGCTTTCGTAAGCATTTTCAAGTACATTTTTTCTATCTTCTTTTAGTTCTTCTTTGCTCTTTTTGTTATTGAAATTTTTACTGTAAGGTGAATTTTTACTGTTATATCCGTCCTCAAACTCCAAATCTTTTAGAGCACCTGAAACGTCCTCCTTATGAACAGGATAGTCAAACCAAAGGTTAATAGGCTCAAACTTAGGGAACTCTCTGAGCGTGCCCTCTATTCGCCACGCTGTACGGCTGTGAGCTGCTTTTTTAGCATTGTCAATATCATTTGCCATAAGCTTAAATGACACATTAGAAAGCGTTTTTCGAGCCGTATCAAGCATTGTACTAGCCGACAATAGATCGTCCTGTGATAGATTATCAATAGCCTCCTTGTCAAAGCGGCTTATCCAGTCTTTACAAACTGAACAGGTCAGCTTGTTTTCCTCCTGTTTTTTGAGTGCGTCGGTTATTTCAAGCTCGGATAAGTCAAGCAATGCGTCAGGGTCACGGGCAAATACTCCCGATCCCGAAGCCCTATCCATTGAACGCTTGCTTCCCTGAGAGCCTTTTGAGTGATGATGGCAGTAGATGACCGCACAGCCAAGCTCTGTACAAACCTTGTCAAACTGATTGCAGAAATGGGACATCTGATCCGCTGAGTTCTCGTCTCCCGTAATGACCTTGTAAATAGGGTCGATCACTATAGCTATGTAATCTTTTTTGCTTGCACGGCGTATGAGTTTAGGCGCAAGCTTATCCATCGGTACGCTGTTGCCCCTCAAATTCCAAATGTCTATTTTACCAAGATTATTAGGTTCATAGCCAAGAGCGGCGTATACGTCCTTAAAACGGTGCAGGCAAGACGCACGGTCAAGCTCAAGATTTACATACATTATTCTGCCCTGCGTACAGTCAAACCCAAGCCATTTCTTACCCTCAGCAACCGCACAGCAAAGCTCTATGAGCGCATAGCTTTTTCCTGCCTTAGACGGTCCTGCGATAAGCATTTTATGCCCCTGTCTTAATACGCCGTCAATAAGCGGCGGCGAAAGCTCAGGTAAATTGTCCCATACATCTGCCATGCTCTCAGGGTCGGGCAGATTGTCGTTAATGCTTTCGATCCAGTCCTTCCATTCTAAGAAACTGTCCTTGCCGATGTTTTTATCAACGATATACTGCTTTTTGCCGTTTCTCATTACTCCGGGCATTCGGCTTAAACGTGACGGATTTCTGTTCTGCTTGTCAATCTCAAGACCGTTTTTTCGGCATACGTTATAGAGGTAATCAACTCTCTTTCGGTATTCGTCATAATTCGGTGCGTCTATCTTGACTATTGCGTGTAAGCTCTTACCGCCGCTGTAGACAAGCAATGCAACAGGCAGCTCAAGCTCTCTGATAACGGCATTTTGCTCCTCAAGAGCCATTGTGTCAGATTCCACGAGAGCATAACGGTAATCTGTAACGTTTTCGTTTTTTACACCCTTGCCGTCAAGAGGATTAAATCTTATCCAAGCTCCGGCTTCAGGGTTGTAATCACCGATTACAGCCCCTATATCTCCGTCGCATTTATTTAACAGTTCAATAAGCTCTCCTGCTGTTCTGTCGTAAGCGCCCTGCGTTGGGAAATGCTTAACCTTTCCTTTGTCCTCTTTTTGCCACGTTTCTGTCACATATCCGACATTTTCACTTGCTTCAAACAGCGTTTCAAGATATGTTACAATTTCATTTACAGGCTCAAAATGTTCAGGCTCGTTAAGCTTTACTCCCTCGCTGCCGCAGCTCGTTACAGCATACTCCTCTTCAACGCTTATCACGCCGTCCCAATCAATCTCATAGTACTCCTTTGAGCCTGTTTCAAAGCCGAAATCCTTTGCCATTGAGACTATTGTTCCGGCTGTAACAGGCTGCCCCGAACCGTTAAAGGACTGCCATTTCTTTTGGCATTCTCCGTCATGGTAACGTGCAAAATCTCTTTTTGACCAGTTGTCCCATTCAGACACCGAATAGCCCTCGTGTTTAAGCGCCATACCTACATTAACCCACTCCTGATAATCAAGCCTTGCAGGGTCTATATATTCAAGTGCCTTAAGCAAATCTGTTTTGTTTTCCATTTATCTATACTCCTTGATAGGTTTTAGGGTCTATGTCGTATGGTACTCTCCAATGATTCGCCGCAATGCGGTCAATAAGATTTCTTGCAGTATCAAACTGCCATGAACCGACGTGCTGAAAGCCCTTTCCCTCTAAAAATCTTATCTGCTTCGGCGTTGTCATACCCTCAGTTCTGCGCTTTGCAAGGCGGTCAAGAATAAGGCTTGCCTTTCCTGCATTGTCGATCTCATCGGGAAATATACCGTATTTTTCAAGCTGCTGTTTTTGTTTGTCGCTCGGCGGTGACATTTCCCAGCCGAAAGCAGGAACATAAGAGGACAGATCCTCAGCCTGTATCGACATCTCATATTGCAGAGGATCAACGAGCTTCCTTTTGCGTGTTCTCATCTCCGAAAGCGTTTTTGCTAATGCCTCTTCACGCTGTGCAACAACGTCCTCGCTTGCCTTTTGCTCTGCTTCAACAATATCCGTAGGACAAGCTGATTCGGATAAGTTCTCAGTCATTTTCTGCGCTACTTCGGGATTTTCACAGATAAGGTGTGCCGGTCTGCAAAGCTCGTGCCGTTCTGTATGCCAAAGAAAATCCAGTAATAAAAGCTCTGTTTTTCCCTCGCAAAGTCTTGTACCTCGTCCTACCATTTGACAGTAAAGACCTCTGACCTTTGTAGGTCGCAAAACGATAACACAATCAACTGACGGACAATCCCAGCCCTCGGTAAGAAGCATGGAATTGCAAAGCACATTGTACTTTCCGTTTTCAAAATCACTTAGTACCTTTGCACGATCAACGCTGTTTCCGTTTACCTCAGCCGCTTTAAAACCTTTGGCGTTTAATATTGCGGCGAATTTTTGAGATGTCTTTACGAGCGGTAAAAATACTACCGTCTTACGGTCAGCGCAGTATTTGAGCATTTCATCGGCAATCTGTAAAAGATACGGGTCAAGTGCTGTGTCAATGTCGCTTGCCTTAAAATCTCCTGCCTGTGTTGATACGCCTGTCAGGTCAAGCTTAAGAGGGATAGTCTGAGCCTTGATAGGAGACAAATACCCCTCTTTTATCGCTTTCGGCAAGGTGTATTCATACGCCAAGCTGTCAAAGACCTGTCCTAAGTTTTTCATATCGCCCCTGTCGGGCGTTGCGGTTACGCCTAAGACCTTTGAATCATCAAAGTGGTTAAGTACATTCTGATAGCTGTCGGATATGGAATGATGAGCCTCGTCAATAATTATTGTGTCAAAATAGTCCTCTGAGAACTGTGAAAGCCGTTTTTGCCGCATAAGCGTTTGAACTGAGCCGACTACAACTCTGTACCATGAATTTAGGCAGCTTTCTTCTGCTTTTTCGACCGCACAGCCCAAGCCTGTTACTTTCATGATTTTATCTGCGGCTTGATTTAAAAGCTCTCCTCTGTGTGCAAGAACGAGAACCCTCTCGCCCCTTCTTACACACTCTTCTACTATTTTTGCAAAAACGATCGTCTTTCCGCAGCCTGTCGGTAAAACAAGTAATGTTTTACTGTTGCCCTCGTCCCATTCCTTGAAAACGGCTTCTTTTGCTTCTGTTTGATATGGTCTAAGTTCCATGATTAAAACGCTCCCGGCGTCCAGCCTCCGCTTGCAGGCTGTGTTTTAGGCTGCGGCGTATTAGGCTCAACGGTCGTAACATTTTCGTCATACGCATAAAACTTCTTGATTCTGTTTGACTTGCGCTGATCGCCGTTTTTGTTCGTGTATTCGTTTATGTACACATGGCATTTTCCTCTTGCGCCTGTAACCTCCTGCCATTTCATCTTTAACGGCTCGCCGTGCTTCTTAAGTCCAAGACTTAAGAACAGCTGCGACAGTTTCCATTCCATTTTGGAGTTAAGGAAGAAGTTTTCTGTAATGTCTACAGAATCATCTTTGCCCCAAACCGTAAACGTGACCTTTGCCATATTGCAGGGAGGCATTTTTGCGCTTCCCTCAAATCTTGCTCTTTCAAACTTAGAAACGGTAAATTTATAGTCGCCCTCCGGCAAAAGTGTAAATTCCGCTTCTTCCGCTGAGATCTCATCGTCCCAGCCTATTTCTCTGATTTCTTCATTCATGTGTTTTTCTTTCCTTTCTTAAACTTAAAACGGTAATTTTTTATTTTCCTTGATCATGGCGTGAACCTGCTCCCATGCACCTATCAATACGCCATTGATAAAATCAGGTGGATAATTGGCAATAGGTGTGTTTTCGGGGAAATACCCTTTAAGCGAAACTGCGAGCTGTATATCGCTTTCGCTTACGTTATTGGCTTCCATAAGATCAACCAATGCCTTTGGTATTCCGTCGGGAATGACGGGATTTTCATCGGGTATTTTTCCGTCAGCCGTTAGAATTTCCTCAGTCTGCGATAAGTCGATTTGAACTCTTGGTTCTTCTTTCGGCTTTTTCGTACTTCCGATAGGTTCAATGATATGTTTAATCTGACTGTATTCAAATGGGATTTCCTCCGGCAATCCGTCACGGTTCTTAGCGTCCCAACAGGGGTGGTGCTGAGTGTACATTATTCTCTGTCCGCCCTGTGCCTTAAACTTCTTGCCCTCTTTGTCGGTCGCTACGGCAAATGTTTTGTAGTTTGCGAAAAGCACCATATCAGCCCACTCCTTGACGAGAGGCGAGATCTGAGAGCCTGTTTTCTTGCCGAGTTTTAGCTCCCAACGGTCATATTCTCCGATCTCGTCGGGCTGTGAAAACTTTCTGAGCTGTGCATGAGCGGTAAGTACGACGTTGATACCCTTTTCAATAAGCTCCTCCAAGCTGTTTAAGAACCGTCCGAACTCTTCCTTTTCGTAAACATAGCCGTTGCCGTATCCGAAATCTTCAATACCCTTTTTCTGATGCCGCGAACAAAGATCGTCTATGCAAAGTTGTTCCGCCCAATCGATAGTATCGATCACAAGCGTTTTGCATACTGAGGGATTTTGCTTAACATGGTTTATCTGATTGTTAAGCATTGACCAGCTTGTAGGCTTATCAAACCTTGCAACGTCAAGTTTTTTTGTGCTGCCCTCTGTGTCAACAAACAGAGGTTCGGGAAACTGAGCGGCAAAAGTTGATTTTCCGATGCCCTCAGGACCGTAGATAACCACTTTTTGAGCGGTGTGTACTTTTCCTTTTGTAATATTCATTTAAAATGTACCTGCCTTCCATTCTTTTTTATTTTCTTCTTCCGCAAGAACTTGTCCGTCCTCGATAATGATAGAACATTCATTACCTGTTGAAACTCTTGTTGCTATTGCCTGAAGTCCTTGCCCTTCGAGCCAGTTCCCGAACTCTGAAAGAGTATCGGTATCCATTTGCTCAAGCTTGTCAAGCAATACAAATCCGCATTTTGGATTTAGCCTGCGTACTATAGCTGTTGCTACTTTAAGCTGTTCAGAGCTGCTCATGTTATCCCACTTAAAGCCGTTGTAGATAAGCTCGCCGTCCTCAACTGAAAGCCCCTGAAGCGGCAAATCAGCGCCGTTTAGGAGTTCTGTTTTCTGCTTCCGTATATTTTCAATCTTGACAGTAAATTCATCGTACTGCTGGCGGTAACCCTTAGCGTCCTCTTCAGCTTTTTCCTTGTCGAGATTAGCTCTTATCTTTGCATTAAGACTTTCTATCTCCGTAATGCTTTTTTCGATTTCTGCTGTGCTTTCGTCAACAAGGTTTTCCGCAGATTTTTGAGCAATCAAAGCGTTTTCTTGTGCTTTTTTAAGCCTTGCTTCGGCTTCCAAAAAGGCTTTTTTAGCTTCATCAAGCTCACGGTCATACATATCACGTTTTTCTCTCTTGCGCCTATTCTCGCCGTTTTTTGCAAGTATTTCCTGCTGTTTAAGTATCAGATCTGTAACAGACACTAGCTCTTTAGGCACGCCATCATACTCCTGCATTTCACGGGCAAACTTCTCCTTTTGATCAGCAATTACACCGATTGCATGACGCTGATTATATAGAGTCTGCTCCTGTGTCTCAAGGCTATACAGAACATCACCGACGCCAATTATTTTTAAAAGCGTAGCTGCTTTTTCCTTATTTGACTGCTGCATGAACTTAGGCAGATCAAGCGCAAACTGTTCAACAAACTCATTTAAAAGCTGCTGACCGCCTTTATTGCCGTTTGGGTCAATAACCTTAAGAGAGCTGTTCTTGCCTTTGCGTTCGACTACAAGACCGTTTGAGAGAGTTATATGTAACGACGGCGGAATGCATGAACCCTCACGCTCAGGCGCTGACGGTTTGAATTTATCGCCGCCCAAAGCCCATGCAATGCTGTCAAGCACAGAGGTTTTGCCCTGAGCGTTTTTACCGCCGATCACAGTCAAACCGTTTTGCGACGGCTCAAGCTTCACCGCTTTTATTCGTTTTACGTTTTCAATCTCCAAGCTGTTTATTTTTACGCTCATTGAGATACCTCTTTGCTATTAATAAGTAAAGTTTTTATTGAAAAGCAATAGTCTAATGCTATATCAAAGAAAGCTTGTATCCTTCCAAACTCAACTATTAATGCTTCCGCAGCTTTGTCGGCAGATGATATTTTTTCTGTCTTTGCTTCTGGCGGTGTATTAAGTATGCGAATCGCTTTGGCAAAATTATTAAAATTAATGTTGTAGTTAAAATAATCTTCAGAAAGGTCGTTTAAGATCACTTTAAGCTTATCTAGCTTTTCATCTACAGAGCCAACTACGTCATTCAATTTTAAATACTTATCTTGGTAGTCAACTTTCTCTTGACATTTTTTTAATTCTGCTGTATCATTGTTATTAGGATAATTTTCTTCTGAGCTTGTATCGTTTGCTGACGGTGCAGGCTCTTTTTTTAGTACTCTAAAAGCTACTTTAAGAGCTTCTTCGCTTATCTGTTCTCCGTCTTTCTCTAGTACTCTTTCTAACTCTTTGGTCGCTTCTTCTATTGTCATTTTTACCTCCTATGTAACTTGTCCTCAATTTTGATGCCAAAATAATCCGCCCAACGTATCAACACCTGCGGACATATTATCCACATTGTTGCGCCGATACTGTAGATCAATATCAGGACTAATCCTATTACTGCTATTGCTTCTCGTGTGGTCATAGTGTCGCCTCCTTAACTCCTTCAAAGAAATTGATAAACGCTTTCTTTGGTATTTTTGTTCTCGTCCCGATTACTACAACGGGAAATCCTAACTTTGCAGGATCAGCTCTCGCTTGCAACGTAATATTATACGGATCACAGCTTAAAAATCCGCTGACATCTCTCGGAGCAAGGAACTCCTTATCCATATTTTTGATTTCTTCTAGTGTTGTTTTTGGCATTTTTTTCACCTCTTTTCTTGCTGTACGTTTTTTTGGACTAATTGCTATTGACAAAAATCAAATAAAGTGTATACTATATTTCTATAGACAATACTTTTGCAATACACTGTGCTACATTATCGGATTCTCTGCTTCCGTTCATAAACGCTTTGATTGTGCCAATCTTATAACCAGTAGCTTTAGCTAAATCTGCATATTTCCATTTTTTTATGGATAATTGCTTCTTCACTTCAGCTATGAATAATTTGTAAACAATAAGTAACACCCCCATTTTTTTCAAAGAATATGTTGACAAAAGTTCACAAAAGATGTATTATAAAAGCACAAATCCAAATAATGTGCATTTTAATTAAACTTTTGAAAACCCCCATTTTCATAAGCTTCTTTTATTATTCTCGAAATGTGAACTTTTGTCTACAAACAACATTATAGTTTATATTTTGAGAATTGTCAATAGTTAAATGCATATTTTGAGAACTTTGTTACTTTTCACAAATCGGAGGTCTATATAATGTGCACTTTAGACAAAATATTAGAAGTAATGAAAGAAAAACATATTTCTCAAAAAACTGTTACTGAGACTTTAGGGCTGAGCAAAAGTTCATTCAGCTCATGGAAAAGCGGTGCTAATGAAAGCTATAAAAAAAGGCTGCCGGAGATTGCCAAAATTCTAGGTGTGTCCGTAGCTTATTTGTCGGGCGAAAGCGTAATAAAAGATAAGTCCGTAGATGATGATGATTTAAAATTTGCTCTTTTTAACGGCGCTGACGGAATTACCGATGAAATGTATGAAGAGGTAAAGCAATTTGCCGAAATGGTTAGGCTTAGAGAGGAAGCAAAGAAGAACAAAAAGTAAACAAGGAGGCTGTCGGTGAATAGAAACGTTGAACTTGATAATATTGCTCATAATGAGGGAATTGAAATATTAGAGTACCGCTGTCCTAAAAACGGATCAATGTCGCACATGACTAAGCAAGGCAACTGTTATATAGGAATTGACAGCACAAATAAATCTGAGCAGGAAATCACCGTACACAAGGCTCACGAGCTAGGGCATTGCATGACGGGTGCTTTTTACAATAAGTATTCTAAGTTTGATTTAATTTCCAAGCACGAGTATCGAGCCAACAAATGGGCAATAAAAAAACTCATCCCAAAAGATGAGCTGATAGAAACTGTCGAAAGCGGCTATACTGAAACATGGCAACTTGCAGAATATTTTGAAGTAACGGAAGAATTTATAATTCAAGCCTTAAAGTTTTACAATTATTATTTTGAAGCAATATAAATACAGGTAATATCATGAATAAACTACAGAAGATTGATAATATGGACGGACACGAATTTGAGTATTTATGTGCTGACATATTAAAAAATAATGGTTTTTGTAATGTTAAAGTTACGAGAGGATCGGGCGACTTCGGCGTTGATATAGTTGCACAACGCAAAGATAAAAAATACGCTATTCAATGTAAATGCTATAATCATAAACTAGACAATTCGCCTATACAAGAAGTAGTCGCTGGGATGAGTTCATATGGTTGTAACTCAGCTGCTGTGATGACAAATCAATATTTCACAGAACCAGCCAAGCTATTAGCCAAGCGAAATAAGGTTGAACTGTGGGACAGAGGTATTTTGTCTGATATGATAAATCACAAGCGCAATATAAAAGCAAAAAAGACTTCTCCCAAAACTAAAGTCACAATTTTTATAATCATAGCCATTGTCTCTTTTCTTGCGAGCTTAGTCATGTATACTAACGCTGATTTAAGCTCATTTGATAGAATCGCTGGCGGCATCACATATGACATAGTAGCTATAATATTCTTATTGTTATCAATCAAGTTTAGGTTGCCAAAAGCAATGCCGCAAGAAGAGATAGAAAACGAAAAAGAAAATTATCCTACTCCGACTTCTTTAGAAGAAAAAAATCATTCTGCTCCATATTATGTAAAAAAGGAGAACCATTCAATTCCTAATCTTTTAAGAAAAGAAAAACAAGTCACAGAACCGTTGACTACACCTCAAAATGAACAAAGTTATTTTAATTACAACGACTTTTTTAATGAGTTAATTACTAAAAAAGACATAGATTGGGATATACAATGTAATCAAAATTTTAGATCTTACCTTGCAGAGAGTAGCAGAAACATTATAAATTTTTATAAATTTTATTGTATTGATTTGAAAATAGCAGACGTTGATTATGATAAAAATGCGTGGATAATTTATGATATTAAATTAACAAGCCACACAAAAGTTTCAGAAGTCAAAGACTTATTAGATGAATTATCAGATCACTTAGGAGCAAAAGTGGAGTATGTATACCCTACTCAAACTCCTCACGCTTTCGGGTTGAAACTATTTCTACCTGATACTATAAAATGCAAATAAAAACGCCCCAACAGTACTGCAAATACCGTCAGGGCGATAAGCGTAGAAATTTCTCCTACATTGTTGCAAAATATATTATATGGCATTTTTCTTATAGCGTATGTTGAAAAATGTCGAAAGGAGAAATTTATGAAGTGTCCAAAATGCGGAAGTGAAAACATTCAAGTTGTATCACAACAGAAAGTAACAGGAAAAGTCAAAGATACTAGACAAAATAAAGGTTTTGGTTGGTGCAAAGGTTGCATTATGACTTGTGTACTAGGTCCGTTTGGTTGGTTATGTGGTCTTTGCGGAATGGGTAAAACCAAAGGAAAGTTTGAAGACAACAGAAAAACCACTAACGAAATAATTTACTGTTGTTTAAACTGTGGTAAGCAATTCAAATAAAAAAATAATGAAAAACAAATATTATCATTTAAGACTTGCTTGGGTAAAATCTATGCGTATCGGTGCTCAATTGGGGTGTCACCAAATACCAAAACGAAGTTTTCATTTCAGACAATATCAATTTCCGATATGTGCCCGATGCTGTGGCGTTCTAATCGGAGAAACATCTGCAATTGTAACGCTATTGCTAGGCTTAAATACACCAATATTTATAGACGTAGTTTTCATGGCTATCATGCTGCTAGATTGGGGTATTCAATATATCAATCTATTTGAGTCTAATAATATTAGACGGTTTATTACCGGCATACTAGGTGGATATGGATGCTGGTCTTTGTTCTTCAAAATTATTTCATTCATATATCACATCTTATTTTAGCAGATTAAAGATTAATAATAAACAAAAACGCCCCTGAGCGCTACCAACACTCAGAGGCAAGCGAATTTTCCCAACCACTAAAGGGCTAATTCTGCCCTTTTATTATACAATATTTATTTTTCATTGTCAATGATAGGAGGAATATAAATGATTTGTACGAAATGCAAGAAAGAAATACCTGATAATAGTATTTTTTGCAATTTTTGTGGAACAGACCAAAGAAAGACAACATCCTCTCGCAAGCCTAAATCACGAGGTAACGGACAAGGATCTGTGTATAAGCATAACAATAAATATCGTGCGGAAAAAGTATTGTATTACTACATAGACGGAAATAAGAGAAAAAGAAAAACTATACGAAAGCATTTTAATACAAAAAAGGATGCTATAAAATGGCTGGCAACCGCAACAGAAGGAACACATAATAAAGACAAATCGCTATCAGCAATACACGAATTGCTCATCAACACAGAAAAATACAAAAACTTAGGTGAATCAAAGCGTTGTGCGTATAAAATAGCGTGGAAAAAATTAGGCGTACTATATGCGAGAAATATCGAAAGTATTACATTGCAGGATTTGAACGCTGTTATAAATGATGTCGCAGACAGTTATTACCCCAAAAAAGATATAAAAACATTACTCAAAAAAATTTTTGAATATGCCGAGATAAATAACTATGTTAAAAAAAATATTGCTAACTTTATTGAGCTTCCACCTGTGCCAAAATCAAAGCGAGTGGCAT
>USCU01000002.1 GCA_900553335.1 uncultured Ruminococcus sp.
CTACACAGAGTAGATCGTCGGCAGCGTCAGATGTGTATAAGAGACAGGTGTAAACCCTGTTCGGATTTGAAGCGAGATGGAATAAAAGCTCAAGTTCCTTCGGCGGAGTATCAAGCACCTTTCCGTCAACCTTAAGCTCATATCTCGTCATGTTTACCACAAGCTTATCGTATTTAACTTCTTTTACCTCGATTTCTCCTGCTGCTTGTCCGGTTCTTCTGTAAACCGCTTTAATTCTCGCCAAAACCTCTTTAATTTCAAAAGGCTTTACAATATAGTCGTCTGCGCCAAGCTCAAGTCCCAAAACCTTGTCAAACGTTTCGCCCTTTGCGGTAATCATTAAAATGGGAACGTTTGATTTCTTTCTTATTTCTCTGCATACCTGCCATCCGTCAAGCGTCGGAAGCATTATATCAAGCAGCACTATATCCGGCTTAAGAGCATTGAACTTTACAACCGCCTCCTCGCCGTCATATGAAATCATTGCATTATACCCTTCCTTTTCAAGATACAATCTCAAAAGCTCACAGGTATTCTTATCATCGTCAATAACCAATACTTTACCAAGTGACATACTGATTTCCTCCAAATCCAGCCGCACATATACCAATATGTTAAGCTATATTTTTTTGTTACACCTTCCGTGATTGACTTAAACATTACTGTTTTTTAACAAGTCAAGACTTTAATTTAAACACATTGTTTAGAAATTGTTACGAAACTTTTACCAAGTTATATTTATTATATCAAACTTACAGAATATATTGTTTCTAAAACGTTATGTAATTATGTCTTATTTGTTAATTTTAAAATCTGTACTCAATTTGGTTTCTTTTTGTTCATATTTCACCACCCTAAACAGTATGTTATATTTATCCTAACACAACATTTTGTGCTTATCTTGCTAATCAGTTGCTTTACAATTAAATTGCAACATATAGTAAAAAATTCATATCTGTTTTTGTGCATAATAACCAAATATTGTGAAAAACAGAAAAAAATACATTATTCCCTCTTGTATTTTCCAAAAAAGATGATACAATAATACTTAGCACTCGAGGTTCACGAGTGCTAAAGCATGTCAATTAATATTTTATATAGGAGGTTATCATCATGACTATCAAACCGTTACAGGACAGAGTTGTTATCAAAATGGTTGAGGCTGAGGAAACAACAAAAAGCGGAATTATTCTTGCAGGAAGCGCTAAGGAAAAACCGCAGATCGCCGAAGTAGTTGCGGTAGGCCCGGGAAAAGCTGATGTCACAATGACAGTGTCTGTAGGCGACAAGGTACTTACAAGCAAGTATTCAGGAACAGAAGTAAAGGTTGACGGCGAGGAATACACAATTTTGAAAATGGAAGACATTCTCGCAATCGTAGGATAAGATTTAGTGTTTAAGAAAGGATTGATTTATTATGGCAAAGCAGATTATTTACGGCGAAGAAGCTAGAAAATCGCTTCAGGCAGGTATTGATAAGCTGGCTGATACAGTAAAGATTACTTTAGGCCCTAAGGGCAGAAACGTAGTTCTTGACAAAAAGTTCGGTTCTCCGCTTATCACAAACGATGGAGTTACAATCGCAAAGGAAATAGAGCTTGAAGACGCTTTTGAGAACATGGGTGCACAGCTTGTAAAGGAAGTTTCAACTAAGACAAACGACGCTGCAGGTGACGGAACAACCACCGCTACTCTTTTGGCTCAGGCACTCGTTCGTGAGGGAATGAAGAACATCGCTTCAGGCGCTAACCCAATGGTTGTTAAAAAGGGTATAAGCAAGGCTGTTGACAAGGCTGTTGAAACTATCGTTTCAAACTCAAAGGTAGTTGAAGGAACTGACGATATAGCAAGAGTTGCTACTGTTTCTTCAGCTGACGAAAGCGTAGGAAAGCTTATCGCCGAGGCTATGGAAAAGGTTACAAGCGATGGAGTTATCACTATCGAAGAATCAAAGACTGCTGAAACCTACAGCGAGGTTGTTGAGGGTATGCAGTTTGACAGAGGATATATCGCACCTTACATGGTAACAGATACAGATAAAATGGAGGCTGTAATTGACGACGCTTACATTCTTATCACAGACAAGAAGATCTCTAACATTCAGGAGATCCTTCCGCTTCTTGAAGAAATCGTTAAGTCAGGCAAAAAGCTTCTCATTATCGCTGAGGATATCGAGGGAGAGGCACTTTCTACAATCATCGTAAACAAGCTTAGAGGAACATTTACCTGTGTTGGCGTTAAGGCTCCCGGCTTCGGTGACAGAAGAAAAGAAATGCTTCGTGACATAGCTATTCTCACAGGCGGAGATGTTATCACAGAAGAGCTTGGATTTGAGCTTAAGGACACTACGATCGAAAACCTCGGCCGTGCAAGACAGGTAGTTGTTCAAAAAGAGAATACTATAATTGTTGACGGCGCAGGAGATGCAGAAGAGATCAAGAACAGAATCAAAGAAATCAAAAATCAGATCGAGATCACAACCTCTGATTTTGACAGAGAAAAGCTTCAGGAAAGACTTGCTAAGCTTTCGGGCGGCGTAGCTGTTATCAAGGTCGGCGCTGCAACTGAAATTGAAATGAAGGAAAAGAAGCTTAGAATCGAGGACGCTCTTGCTGCTACTAAGGCAGCTGTTGAAGAGGGTATCGTTGCAGGAGGCGGAACAGCTCTTCTCAACGCTATCGAAAATGTTAAGGCTCTTACCGATTCTCTTGACGGCGATGAAAAGACAGGCGCTAACATAGTTTTAAAAGCGCTTGAGGAGCCTATTCGTCAGATCGCAAAGAACGCAGGTCTTGAGGGCAGCGTAATCATTGACAAGATCATGTCCTCAGGAAAGGTAGGCTACGGTTTTGACGCTTACAATGAGGAGTATGTTGATATGATTTCGGCAGGAATCGTTGATCCGACAAAGGTTACACGTTCTGCTCTTCAGAATGCGGCATCTGTTGCTTCAATGGTACTCACAACAGAGAGCCTTGTTGCTGATATTCCCGAGCCTGAGCCGGCACAGCCTGCAATGCCTGCCGGAGGAATGTATTAATTAAAGGCTAGAGATTAGAAGCTATAATCTGAAAATTAGTGGTTAGAAAAACCGACTGACAAAAAATGTCAGTCGGTTTTATATTATATATACTTTACAAAAATACTGTCAATATCTCCGCCATAGTTTTTAAGCTCATCTATTTTCTCAAATCCATACTTTTCGTAGAATCCGACCATATCTGATGGAATATAAACCGCAGAGAACCGACACTTCTTAGCATACTCAATCACATACTCAATCATTAGCTGACTGATGCGATGTCCTCTGTACTCCTCCCCAACAAAAATACTGCTTATCCAAGGGCAGTATTTATTATCAGGATAATAATCCGTCCTCATAAATGTACAAAATCCTGCTATATGCTCATTTTCGATTGCAGCAAAGGCACTCTCCCAATCTGTAAAAACATCATTATTTAACATATCAGCCAGATGCGGTCCTGCAAGCCATGAGCAATTATCTGCATAATCAATCAGCTTTTCAAAATAAGCGCTTTCTCTATCTACCTTTTGTATTTTCATTTTGTGTCCTCCTGCACTTTTTGATCGACCAGTCCAAAATGTTTCTCAATCACACTTAAAGTATTTTCAATTGTGTCATGATCTGTTCTCTCAATGTAAGAAAACCCGCTGTTTATTAATTCTTTTCTCCTTTCAGCACCATCGTAAACTAAAGCCTCAATTACATTATTCAGTAATTGTTTTCCATCAGGAAATGACATAATAAACTGATAAACCTCATTCTTATCCGCTCTGTCAAAATAATGCTTTCTCCTCATTTCTTCCGGTGCAAACAGCAGCATCACTTGGTTAGGATTAGTTATTCTTTTCAGGATATCAATAGGAATAATGACATCTGCAATAACTTTTCGGTTCTGTGATAGCTTTATTAAATCCATGATTACAAACTCTGCTTCTTCCTCTAGCTCTGCCTGCATCCATGCTGCGTATTTACTTGGTTTTTGAGAAAAAAAGCCATGCCAGTCTTGGCTTCTATCCAAACTTATGCAAGGTTGAAATTCAGGTATGGCAATAGCAGCAAACCTATCAAAGTTATCTCCTTGACGATATCTGTAAATCCCATACTTCTGTTCAATCAATTTTGCCATGGTAGTCTTTCCTCCATATGCACCGCCGCTTAAGAAATACACATTCTTTAATTGTTCTTTAATTATATTATCTGATATTTTCATGTATAATCTCTCCTTCCAAATAAAAAAACCACTTATTCAAGTTAAGTGGCATATCTCAAAAAATTATACACAAAATGAATCTATGTCCCAGATACAAAAACCTGTATGTATAGTAATTCCTTTGAGATATACCGAATTTTGCATTACAAAAAGACTAAGTGATAAACCTAGCCGTTAACAATAATAAACTGCAAAATAACTATCTCAATTTCATTACTAACACACGTAAGCCTCCTCTCAAAACAATACTAACACAAGCTATATCAAAAGTCAAGCAACAGAAAGCATTCGCTTTGCATTAAAAATGTAATTGTCCGTTATTCATTATCGACTGTCAATTATTCCCCGTCCCAAAGATAACGCTCAAGCTCAACCTTTCCCTCGTCCGAAACTTCAATTCCATCAGCACGAAGCAAGCTAATCTGCTTATTTTCACCGCCGAACGCAAACGCCTTCGACACCTCTCCGAAGCGGTTTACAACACGGTAGCATGGAATGTGCTCAGGGTCGGGATTTACATGAAGCGCATATCCTACTATCTGAGAAAGGTGCCTGTTTCCCGCAAGAATCGCTATCTGCCCATAGGTAGCGACACTCCCCTTTGGGATTTTCTTTACAACTTCGTAGATTTTTTCAAATGTATTCATTTTATCTCCTATTGATCATAATCGGTATCAAACTGAAACCCTTTCTCTTACACCCACTCAACGCTTTAACGCCATAATCAGTAAAGCCATGAACTGCGGCAGACAAAAACATCGCTCTTAGGCAAGGCGATGTTTTTTATCCAAATTCCACATGTAATTACGCATATACGGTCAGAAATATGTTTTCATTCCCTTCGCAAGCTCCCTGTTTCTCGCACTGCGAGCGGTCGCTTGCTCAGCGAATTATTCTAATCCTCTCCGAGCTTTAGCGCCTGCGAAATCTTGATCTTAGAAATTATTCTACCCAAAACCGCGAAACCTACTCCGAGCATCAGTAAAATAAGAATGTATATCTTTATATAGTCGCTTCTGAGCGCCGTAACCGTAAACGGAAGCATTTTACTCTGCGCCGTAAACATTGATCTGAAGAGCGGCACAAACAAATCGCTTGCAATTCCGCCGATCACTATTGAACAGATCACTGCCACTCCGGATACTAAAAGCTGTTCGTATATAATCATTGCAATAATCTCTTTATAGCTCATTCCCATTGCACGAAGTATTCCGAACTGCAATGTTCTAGATTTAATTGAGAGTATCCAGTAGATCAAAAATCCTATTATACACATTATCATAATGATTATGAACCCTAACGTGAGCGCTCCGTTTAGTCCCTGAAGCATAGGCTCGTTCTTCTCGGAAATAACATTCTGACTTGCAACCTCAAGCTTTGTCGCTTTGATACCGGCGTCCTCAATGGACGCATAAAAATCTGCTACCTTAGCGTCATCATTAAGGTCTATCCAAACCTCATAAGGTTCGATCGGCGTTTGAACCTGAACATAATTAAAGTTCATGACCGCAAAGTCAATATATGTTCCGTTGTCGTTTTGTTCGGTCGGATCAATACTCGGCCAGTAATCGACAAACGCAATTACCGTTGCCCCGAAATAATCATTTGAGCCCCATGCGACCTCTATATTATCGCCAAGCTCATAACCGTAGTTATCCCTAAAGGACGAGGATAGTATAACTCCGTAATTACATTCGCTCAAAGCGTTTAAATATGCGTTTATATGCACCGGCAGAAGCTCATCTTTAAACCAGCATATATTTGCAAACTCACTTGGGTTTACTGTCATGAGTCTGACATTTGAAAGGGTATCTGTTGTTTTTTCGGCTTCACCGTCAAAGCCTCTTCTGCGCTCGTCCTCAGTATCCTCAGAAGATGCTTTTACAGTAACCTTTCTTGAACTTTTTATGTTTACTGAATTGTTTTTATATACAGCAGTAGCCGACTTCACTCCATCCAACTTTTCAAATCTCTCAAAAATCGGCTCGATATATGTAACAGCACTTGCGGAATCGTCTTCAACTTCTTCCTCTGAATCAGACTGTGACGACGAGGAATCCTTTTCGCTTTCCCAAGTTTCAGTGATAACAGCATCACAGCCAACCATATAATTTGCCGTCTGCTCTGCGTTTCTGTTAAGCGCACGGGCAGTATTTGCAAAGAAAAGACCAAGTGCGACCGTCAGCATCAAAAATGCCATGATAAAGCGTTCTCTTCCGCTCGATGACCTTCCGATGTTGTTAAGAGAAATATATTGTGCAGGACTCCATACACGCTTTCCTACCTTGTAAATAAATCTTACTACAAAAGGATAAATTCGCACCACAAGCAACGCCGCACCCAAAATAAATGCAGTTGACGCTATAAACAAAAGCGGATTTACTGTTGCGGAAGCGTTCGTCATTCCTTCGGCTGCTAAGCTTTCCTGAGTTTTATTGTAATAGTAAAGCCAGCCGACAGAACCGACGATTAGAATAATATCCAAAAATGCTTTATCCCAAATAGGTCTTTTTGCCTTCTTCGCCTTTGACGCCTTATGAGCAACGATAGTTGTTCTCGTTGCAGGAACTATAGGAAGCATTGTTGTTACAAAGAACACTCCTACTGCCAGAAGTGAATAAAGGAATGCATCTATGGTAAACTTAATAGGAAGTGCCGTTCTGTTTACAAACTCTAAAAATCCGTTTGAAGCGCCTAATACATGACACAGTCCATAACCGATAAACGGACCTATTATAGCTGTTGCAATTCCTAAAACCAACGATTCAAGCGCATAGATCAAAAGGATCTGAGCGCTTGACGCACCTCTCGACTTAAATACTGCGATCTCGTTTTTCTCCTGCTCAACATTAAGCTGAGAAACCATAAACAAATAAAATACTATCATAAGCATTACCGGTATCTGAACGAGCCATAATAAAAGCTGCAGTGTTTCGGATCTGTCAGCATATTCCTCAAAAATGCTTATTGCAGGAACATCAAGAACAACGTTGTTTTCGGAATAAACCTTGTCCTGTTCTTTTAGCTTTGACAGAACGCTGTCAAGGGATGTCATTTCAAGATTCGGATAATCTATCGCATATCTTTCAGACATTGAAACAACATTTATAACTCCTGAATCTATACCCTCGCCTATAACCGTATCATAATCAGCAAAGGCCGTTGAAACGTATGCGTCATCAAGGCCCTCCGACCAGTAAGAATCACTTCCCTTTTTAACGTTAAACGCTCCTGTTACTCTAATTTTAAGAGTGTTCTCAGGCTTAAACGCATTTGAGATCTCATAAGTTTCACCAACTGTAAGACCTGTTGACCGAAGGCTTTCATCCGTCAAAATAACCTCCATAACACCATCGTTTATTCCTGAAGAAAACATCTCGCCCTGAGTTATCTCAATATTATCTTTAATATCGGACATTCCGGTTACATTAACTCTCGATACACTTGTGCCAGTCGATACCGCACCTGCGACTATAAGATAGCTGTCGGTTACTGTTTTCTTATTGTTTAAATACGAAATCCCAAGTGAGTCGTAATTTTCCTCAAACGCATCGGTCATATCTCTGATCATTACTTTCTGATCTTCTGATCCAAGGTTTAAATCAAGGCTGTAAGTTGCCGAATAAACCCCCGGGTATTCTCCGTTTTCAATCTGATATGACTGCATATCCTTAACGAGCATTCGCTGTAAGGAAGCATTCATATAAAGCGGAATGGTGCTCATCATAGCAGAAGCCATGACAAATCCTATAAGCAAGCATATTACCATCCACTTGGTATTTTTCATCTTGCGAAAAAGCAGAGTAAACATTCTCTAATTCCTCTTTCCCTCCAAATTTCTGTTAGTGACTATCTGACAATTATCTGCTCGCCCTCTTTGAGTCCTGAAACGATTTCAGATTCTGAGCCTGTTTCAAGACCTATCTCTACTTCTCTCGCTTCTTTTTCATTATCTTCGTTTAATACATATACAATTTTTTTATCGCTTACGGTTTTTACAAGCTTTTTAGCAACTACAATAACGTCCTTTTTAGAATCAAGCACCAAAACTGCGTCCGCCACATTTCCTATTGCATCTGCAGGGACATCTCCCGAAAACTGTGCGTATACCTTTCCATCCTCAAACTTAACCGGCGAATCCTTCGGAATATTCGACGGAGTAGCAAATATCTCTCCTTTATAATCCTTACGATTGTAAGTTATGGTTATCTTCTGTCCAACCTTAAATTTTGAAATATCGCTCGGCTCAAACGAAAGATAAAGCGATTGTTTATCAACGATCGTTGCTATTTTCTCCCCTGAAGTTACCTCTTCTCCAACAGTTCTCTCAGTAATTGAGGAAACCGTTCCCGAAACTGTCGAATAAAGTTTTGATTTTTCAAGCTCCTTTTTAAGCGATTCCAGTTCATTTTTAAGTATATCAACGTTTACCTGTGCATTATCTACCTCAGTCTGACTTCCTCCCTTTTCTGCGGTTATAGTAACGTTCAGCTGAGCCTGCTTGATTTTTAGCTCCTTATCTTTGATCTCATAATCAAGATCGCCGACATCAAGCTCACATATCAAATCGTTCTTTTTAACAATATCACCGGCTTTTACATAAAGCTTTTTTATCTTTCCGCCCTGATCATCAAATGCAAGGTTGGTAGTAGACTTTGACATAACTGTTCCCGTGTTTGTAAGCTTCTTCACAATATCCTTTTTCTTCGCAGTAACAGTCGTGTATGTAACCTCGCTCGCCTTTACGGTAGGCGCTTCTAAAACCTCCTCCTCGTCAGGCAAAAAGTAGCATCCGCTAAATGTTCCCATAAAGCTCACGGCACACAAAAGCGTTATAACAGTTCTCTTTATCATAATAGATTCCTCTCAGTAAAAATTATTTTGACATATTTATAATTTAATTATACTATTTTTCTTAAAAAAAGTCTATCAAAACAGAACTGTCATTTCGTAGAAATTGTGCGTTCATTTTTGTATATATTCACAAAAACCGACATAAAAATTCGTCTGCTATCCTTAGCGAACAATTCAATAACTTATGTTTCCATAAAAGCATATGAGCAAGGTCTAAAAAACAGACAATAACAAAGAACCCTCCTATGATAGAATAAAAGTATCTATCATAAGAGGGAGATTTATCTCCAGAGAATATAAACATATCAGTCAAATGAAAAAAATATTAGAATTGATAGAACAAGATTCGGTGTTTTTCACTTTGCCTGGTAATTTCTCATCGAGATATTTTTCAATTTGCTTGGTCATTTGACGCCTGACTTATCTTCGCTTTATATTTTGCGCAAGCTCGTTTGCTCTAGCATAGATATCCTGCTCGCTCTCGTCCAAAAAATATTTTCCGTCATTATATAAGACCTTGCCGTTTATCATCGTAAGCTTTATATTCTGCTTTGAACCTGAATAAACAATGTTTTTAACTATGTTGTTGATCGGCTGCATATTCGGTTTATTAAGATCAATCATTATAAGATCTGCTTTTTTGCCGACCGCCAAAACATCGCTGTCGTAAAGCCCCATAGCTCTTGCGCCGCCCACCGTTGCCATCTTTAAAACCTCTTCGGCCGGACAAGCTGAAGCATCGTCGAGCGCAAGCTTTTGAAGTCCTGTTACAAGGTACATCTCTCTAAACATATCCAGAGCATTATTTGAAGCTGCGCCGTCCGTTCCTATTGCAAGATTTATATTATTACCTAGCATCTTCGTTATATCTGCGATTCCGCTCGCAAGCTTTGTATTCGAGCCGGGATTTGTAACGACCCAAAGACCACGGCGTTTGAAAATTTCAAGGTCGTTGTCCGACATATGAACACAATGGAATCCGCCGCCGCCGTACTCAAACGCACCGAGCGACTCAAAAAGCTCGGTAGGCGTTTTTTGGTATCTCTCAAGACAGCCTTCAACTTCAGATTTTGTTTCGCTGTTGTGCATCCAAAATCCTTCCTTATATTTGTGACAAAGATCTACTATTCCCTTTATTGTATCGAGCTTTGTTGTATATTCGGCATGAATACCAAGCTTATAAGAGAGAAGCGGACCTTGAGAGTTGAATTTTAAATACTCCTCCTCAATCTCCGAAACGCTTCCTCCAAAGTCGTTGAGCGAAGAGCATATAACGCTCTTAAATCCGGAATCAATTACCGCCTTTGCAAAGTAATCCATTTTTTTATACATATCAAAGCAGGCGGTTATTCCGCTTGAAAGATACTCCAAAACGGCGAGCTTTGTAAAAACATACACGTCCTCTCCCGTTAGTTTATCCTCCATCGGAAAAACCTGATTGTAAAGCCAGTCCATAAGCGGTAGATCGTCCGCATACGAGCGCAGAAATGTCATTGCACTATGAGTGTGAGCGTCCTTAAAGCTCGGCATTACAAGATTTCCCTGAGCGTCAATCACCTCTTCAAACTCGCCATTCTTAGGCTCTCCGATATAGCTTATATTCTCGCCGTCAATATGAATTTCGCCGTTAATTAAAGAAAAATCATTATCCAGCGTAAGTATTTTTGCGTTAGTTATCTTCTTCATTACACTCACCCGTTTCATTCAAGTATTCCGATATGCCCTTTATGCTCTTTTCCACAAGCTTTTTGAACAAAGGCGCAGCTTTATCGGCATTCTCCTTTACCTCCTCGTGAGAAAGCGGAGTTTTGCTTATTCCTGCCGCAAGATTCGAAATACATGATACGGCGCATATCTTCATGCCCATATGATTTGCGGCAATCGCTTCGCAGGCGGTACTCATTCCTACTGCGTCAGCACCCAGCGCCCTATATGCTCTTATTTCAGCGGGCGTTTCGTAATTAGGTCCTGTTGTTTGAATGTAAACACCCTCCTTTAAATCTATGCCTGCTTCTTTTGCCGAACGTCTTATAATGTCGCATAGAGAATTGCTGTAAACCTCGCTCATGTCGGCAAATCTAGGTCCCAGCTCTTCTTCATTTTCGCCTATCAACGGACTTTTTATCAGCGACGAGATATGGTCGGTGATGAGCATAAAATCCCCCGCTCTAAAGTCTTTGTTTATTCCGCCTGCCGCATTTGTCAAAAACAGGACTTTCGCTCCGAGCATTCCCATAACACGAATCGGCAAAACAACATCTCTTATGTCATAGCCCTCATAGTAGTGAACTCTTCCCTGCATACAAACAAGCTTCACTCCGTTAAGCTCTCCGAAGATAAATTTACCCTCATGTCCCGAAACTGTTGACACCGGAAACCCCTCTATATCACTATAATAAATCTCCGCTTCAGGCTTTATTACTTTGGCAAAATCGCCCAGTCCCGAACCAAGAACGAGCGCTATCTGCGGAACAAAATCGGTCTTTTTGCGAATAACATCAACACACTTTGTAAGCTTCTCATAAATTTTTGTCATAACAAATCTCCTTAAAATAAGTTGTTAGTAATATGATACACTATTTTCTTTAAATTTACAAGAACAAGCTGTTGGGTAATTACTCATTGGTGAAATCAGACAGGGATCAAATAAGAAGTCAGCTTCCTGTTATTACTTTTAAAATTTCATCAACAATGTCACCTAAATCTTTTGTTACATCAACCACATAGTCTGACGAAGGACGTATATCTTTCAGCATTTGAATATATGAAATTCGTGCATATTTTAAATATATTTTCATATCATTATGAATTTCTTCAGCAGTTGCGTTTTTAAAATCCCGCAGAACTCTTCTAGCCATAGCAATGTCCAAAGGTGTGTCAATAAATACAGCATAGTCTATATAATCTTTTATTGTGTCATTGCAATACGCAAATGGATAGTCCAATAGTAAGTATTCGCATGATTTGTCATTTTTTATCGTATTAATATCTTTTTCAAAAGGACTTAAATCCCATACATTATAATCTGCACCTTCTAAAGTCCATCTGTAAAAATCTTCTACCTCTCCATAAAAAGAGTAATCATCAAAATGAAGCACTGCGGTATTGGGCAGTTTTTTCATAATTTCATTCACAACTGTGGTTTTTCCGCCTGCTGTAACGGCTGCAATAGCAATTATTTTCATTAAATCCTACCTCCGATTATTGATTTATTATTATGCTACTGCTGTAATTTAGGAAAAGCTATTATAATTTTTGTACCCTTTCCTATATCGCTCATAAGCTTTATAGAACCGTTATGATATGTCACAATATGCTTTACGATTGAAAGCCCAAGGCCTGTTCCTCCCGTTTGCTTTGAGCGAGATTTATCCACTCGGTAAAAACGCTCAAAGATACGATCCTGCGACTCCTTCGGAATTCCTATGCCGTTATCCTCAACAAAAATAGTAGCGTAAGAGCCGTTATCGGTAATTTTAAGCCTTACAAATCCGCCCTTAACGTTGTACTTTATAGCGTTGTCAATAAGGTTTATCAAAAGCTCCGACATATATCCGCTGTTTGCAATAATGCTTATATCCTCCGCCTCATTAATAATAGTCACTTCATGCTGAGCCGCCTTATGTGAAAGAATTTCAACCACATCATCAGCCACCTCTTTAAGATTTACCGTTTCAAACTCCTTTGCGTTTTCTTCAATTTCAGAAAGGCGGATAATATCGTTTATAAGCTGTAAAAGGCGCTCGCTCTCTCTGTAAATGATTCCTCCATAGCGGCTCACCTCTTCTGTGTTTGTAATAATTTTATTTTCGAGCATTTCTCCAAAGCCCTTGATCGTAGTGAGCGGTGTTTTTAGCTCGTGAGTTACGTTTGCTGAAAAGTCATGTCTTATTTTTTCCGAATTAACGCTTTGCGTTGCATCGATCAAGAGTATTATGATCCCGTAACTTCCCGCAAATTCAGATCTGTTCATATATATGTGATAAAACCTCTCGCCAAGACCTATCGTATTGTAAGCAGAATGCTCTTTTTTCATAATTTTAAGCATCGCAATAACCGTTTCATTCAATGTCAGATCATATATCTTCTTCGGCTCATCTCCCCATTCAAAGTCGGGGTTTAGAATTGCTTTTGCGCTTTGATTTACCGAAAGAATATTCCACTCAGCATCAATAAGTATCATTCCCTCTACCATATTATTGGTTATGAGGGTAACCCTTGCTTTCTCACGTTTTAAGCGGCTGATATATTTTTGGAGTCTTGCAGAATTATGTTTAATGTTTTCAACTATCGGCTTAAGCTCCTCATAATCAATCTCAATATCGCTTTCAGATGCAAGTCCGTTTTTTACATCAAGAGTACTCACAATATCCGTTATCGGCTTCATAAAACTTTTTGACATTCTTCTTGAAACTATAGTTGTAATTATAAGCATGATCACACATATCAATGCAAACAGCGGAACTATAACAAAAAGCACCGAGTAAATATTGCTTATGCGCGCAGAAAAACGTATAACACCTTCGTTAAACCGAAGCGCGAAATAGTAAGTTGAATTCCCGAGCGTTTCAGAAACTCTCGTTTCGCTTCCCTCGCCTTTCAAAAGGGAGGCTTTAATCTCATTACGCTCAGAATGATTCTCCATTTTTTCGGGGTTTTCCTTATTGTCAAAAACAACATTTCCGTTTTCATCTACATAAGTGATTCTTATATCTTCTTTAAGCGTCAATTTTACATATTCTGATATTTCCTCCGGAGTTTGTGCTGCCGCTACAGATATTTTTGCAACGTTTTCGATATTTTCTTTGCTTTTATCAAAATAAACCTTTGTTATTGCCGCAACGCTTATTATACTAAAAACGATAATAGTAATTGACACTATTATCGTTATTGTTTTATTTATTCTTTTTTGCATTCTATTATCCCTAAATCTTATAACCTATTCCACGAACTGTTTTGATAAAGCCCTCACATCCGCCTTTTTCAAGCTTTTGCCTTAATGTCTTTATGTGCATATCAACAGTTCTTGTTTCTCCCTCAAAGTCAAAACCCCATACTCTTTCCATAAGCTTATTTCTGCTTATAACAACCGATTCATGCTTCATAAAATATTTTAAAAGCTCAAACTCTTTATAGGTCAATGGTATTTCCGTTGAACCGAATAGAACCTGCCGTTTAGCTTCGTCTAGAGATAACCCTCTTATTGTAATAACCGGTGTTTTTTCGATATCCTCATCTTTTGCTGATCGCCTAAGCACAGCCTTTATTCTTGACAACAGCTCCATTACGCCAAATGGCTTTGTAATGTAATCGTCCGCTCCCGCTTCGAGCCCCTGTACCTTATCAAGCTCAGAATCCTTAGCGGTAAGCATAATAACCGGAATTTCCTTCGTCGTCTGTTCATTCTTCAGACGGTTTAATATCATAAATCCGTCCTCATCCGGAAGCATTACGTCAAGCAGAACAAGAGATGGTGTTCTCTTTGATATCTCATCGTAAAATTCTTTAGCCGACGGAAATGAGAGGGTATCAAATCCCCCCGACTTAAGAGCGCAGGAAATAAGCTCTCTTATTCCGTCATCATCTTCAACGCAGTATATCATTGCCATAAGCAGCCTCTTTATTTCTTAATTCTTTCTGACTACGACTTTTTCGGAAGAGCATACTTCTCAAGATACTTCTCAACATACATATCGAATTCATCGCCGGACGTCTTTACTGTTCTTAAATACTCATGCGTTTCAAAGTTGTCGTCACTCACTTGAATAAGACATACCGCAACGTTTGAGCAATGGTCGGATACACGCTCAAGGCTTGTCAAAATATCAATATATATAAAGCCAGTTTCCATAGAGCAAGCGCCCTTTTGAAGCCTTTTAATATGCCGGCTTTTGAGCTTTGTTCTGATCTGATCCACAACCTCCTCGAGCGGCTCAACAAGATAAGCGCTGTAAAGGTCATTATCTCTTATAGACTTAATCGTAAGATCAATTATTTCCTCAATAGCCGAAAACATAACTATTAATTCAGACTGAGCCTTCTTGCTAAGCTCTATCTTCTTTT
Source organism: uncultured Ruminococcus sp. (assembly GCA_900553335.1). Lineage (GTDB taxonomy): Bacteria > Bacillota > Clostridia > Oscillospirales > Ruminococcaceae > UMGS1601. The sequence goes on from USCU01000002.1 coordinate 15,153, forward strand.
CATGAAGCTCTTTTGCCGATGCAAGAATGTTTTTAGCATGGTCGGATATTCTTTCAAAATCACTTATAGTGTGCAAAAGCGTAGACGCTGTTCTTGAGTCCTGATTACTCATTTCCTGTCCTGACAGCCTTACAAGATACGTTCCGATAACGTCCTCATATTTGTCTACTGCCTTTTCTGTTTCCGAAATCTGACGTGCTGTTGTCTTGTCCCATTTCTTTATAAGCGAAATAGCGTCAGTAATATTCTTTTTTGCAAGCTCCGCCATTTTAACCGTCTGCGTTTTGCATTGCGCTATAGCAAAAGCAGGAGTTGCAATAAATCTTTCATCAATAATAGGTTCTTCACTGTCAATTGATCCATTTTTATCCTTGTCACGTATTATAATATAAGAAAGCTTTTCGAGCATTCCTATAAACGGGAACAGGATTACCGTTGTTACAACCTTAAACAGCGTGTGTATAACCGCAATGTCAAGCGCATCTACCACAACGTTTGCAAACGCAAATTCAAATATTGCGTTAAGCGGATAATAAAGAGCGACAAATATTATCGTTCCCAAAACATTAAACAGCAAATGAATCGCCGCAACTCTCTTTGCATTCTTGCTTGTTCCTATTGCTGAAATGGCTGCTGTTATACAAGTTCCTATGTTTTGTCCCAAAATAATAGGAAGCGCAGTTGAAAAATGAACAGCTCCTGTTGAAGAAAGTGCCTGCAATATTCCAACAGACGCCGACGATGACTGGATAATAGCCGTTAATACAGCCCCCACAAGTATACCCAAGATCGGATTATCAAACATCAAAAGAATCTGAGAAAACTCCGGCATATCCTTAAGAGGCTCAACTGATCCGCTCATAATATCCATTCCGTACATCAAAACGGTAAAGCCAAGAAGGATCATTCCTATAAACTTATGCTTATCATCCTTCATGAACATATAGAAAATAATTCCGACAAGCGCTAGAATCGGCGTAAATGAAGACGGCTTAAGCATTTCAAGCCACATATTTCCGCCCTCAATGCCTGTCATTGACAAAAGCCATGCCGTTACAGCTGTACCAATATTTGCACCCATTATAATGCCTATCGACTGTCTGAGCTTCATTATTCCTGAGTTGACAAATCCAACTAGCATTACTGTCGTTGCTGAGGAAGACTGAATTATCGCTGTTACTATAAATCCGAGCAATGCTCCTTTAAACGGATTTGACGTAAGCTTATCAAACAGCTTCTCAAGCTTTCCGCCCGCAAGACGCTCAAGACCTTGCCCCATGACATCCATTCCGTATAAAAATAATACGAGTCCTCCGATAAGAGTCAGAACAGAAAAAATATCCATATTAATTTACTCCCATTTTAATCCTTTTTCCCCCAACGATAATTATAAACTATCTTTGTAAAAATAAAGCCAGTTATATGTAAAATATATGTAAAATATCCGTTCAATTACCTTTAACATTATTTTGCACAGAACAAATAAAGGCATTCATCAAACTGCATACAGCAGCCGATAAATACCTCTCAATTAATCTGCATTAAAACTTAATAAAGGGCACCGCCCCGTTATTCAACGATCATAGTTTTTCAGTTGGCGGTTGATTTCTCCCGATGAAAAACTATATGTCCCCTGCCTTTAACGACGGGGGACATAATTGATATTATACCAACCGGATAATAGCCATCTCCGCAGCATCTCCACGACGGGGACCTGTCTTGATAATCTGTGTATAACCTCCGTTACGCTCAGCGTACTTCGGGGAAATCTCATCAAAAAGCTTCTTTACAACGCTTTCCTTAGTAACGTAAGCCATTACCTGACGCTTATTGTGAAGCTCGCTTGTTTTACCCAGGGTAATCATCTTTTCAGCCATTGACTGTACTTCTTTAGCTCTGGCAACTGTTGTTTCAATCTGACCGTTTTCGAGCAGATATGTTACCATTCCTCTAAGCATCGACTTTCTGTGGTCGCTTGCTCTTCCAAGCTTTCTTGCTCCTGGCATTAGATATTCACTCCTTACTGTTTATTACTTATTTTAGGTTTAGTCCTCTTCCGAGCTTAATTCATAACCTAAGCTCCTGAGCTTTTCCTTGACCTCTTCAAACGACTTCTTGCCAAGGTTTCTAACCTTCATCATTTCTTCCTCTGATTTTCCAACCAGATCGTTTACAGTGTTGATTCCGGCTCTCTTAAGGCAATTGAAGCTTCTTACCGATAAATCAAGCTCCTCAATTGTCATTTCCAAAGCCTTTTCCTTACCCTTGTCATCTTTTTCAACCATGATCTCAACAACATTTGTTTCCTCAGACAAGTCAACAAACAAATTAAGATGCTCTGTAAGAAGCTTTGCTGCAAGCGAAACTGCTTCCTTTGCGGAAATTGTTCCGTCTGTCCATACCTCTAAGGTAAGCTTGTCATAGTCTGTAATCTGTCCGACACGGGTGTTTTCAACTGTATAATTCACCTTTATAACCGGTGTATAAATACTGTCTACCGCAATAACGCCGATAGGAGCGCCGTTCATGTACGTCTTGTTTTTCTCAGCAGAAACATATCCTCTGCCTCTGTCGATAACAATTTCCATATAGAGTTTAGCACCCTCGCCGAGCGTTGCAATATGCATATCCGGAACCAAAATATCGACCTCAGAATCAGTCTTTATATCTCCGGCAGTGACCTCACATTCGCCCTCTGCCTCAATATAGATTGTCTTTGGACCTTCACCGTAGAGCTTTGCAATAAGACCCTTTAAGTTAAGGATAATTTCCGTTACATCTTCCTTTACTCCGTCAATTGTGGAAAACTCATGATGAACTCCGTCAATCTTTACTGAATTTACGGCAACACCAGGTAAAGAGGAGAGTAATACCCTTCTTAAGCTGTTTCCAAGGGTAGTACCATAGCCTCGCTCTAACGGCTCAAGAACAAACTTACCGTATGTTCCGTTACTCTTGAGCTCAACTACTTCGATTTCTGGCTTTTCAATCTTTTCAAGCATTATAAACCCTCCCGTTTATTAAAACCGTGTTTATTAAGCGTGTGAATAAACCGTCCTGCTGTTTAAAAGTAACTTTATTACTTAGAATACAACTCGACGATAAGATGCTCTTCAACCTCGTAATCAAGGTCATCCTTTTCAGCTAAACGAACAACCTTTGCTGTAAGCGCATCTTTGTTCATATCAAGCCATGTAGGAACAACTCTTCCCTTTGTAGCCTCAACAATTTCCTTGAATTTAACGCTAGACTTGCTCTTATCTCTGAGAGAGATCTCATCGCCCGGCTTAATTCTGTAAGACGGAATGTCAACTCTCTGACCGTTCACGCTGAAATGTCCGTGAGTAACGAGCTGTCTTGCTTCTCTTCTGGTCATTGAAAGACCCATTCTGAAAACGACATTATCAAGACGGGATTCCAGCATTCTGAGAAGGTTAGGACCTGCCTGACCCTCCTGCTTTTCAGAAAGCTCAAAGTAATGTGCGAACTGCTTTTCGCCCATGCCGTAAATGAACTTGAGCTTCTGCTTTTCTTTAAGCTGAAGTCCGTACTCGGAAACCTTTCTTCTCTTATTTGCGTTAGGATCTCTCTTAGTTTCCTTCGCAACACCCATAACCATTGGGCTGATTCCTAAAGATTTACATTTCTTAAGGATTGGTTCTCTATTTACTGCCATAGTAAATTCCTCCGTTTTTCAATTTTGTATCCGATCTCTTTCATTATCGGACACCAAGCAAACTTTAAACTTGGTTTTGTAAAAATTATACTCTTCTTCTCTTAGGCGGGCGGCATCCGTTGTGAGGAATAGGAGTAACGTCCTTGATGAGCCTTACCTCAAGCTCCTCAGTCTGAAGCGCTCTGATAGCAGCTTCTCTTCCTGCACCCGGTCCTTTTACATATACTTCAACGCTCTTGAGTCCATGCTCCTTAGCAGCCTTAGCAGCTGTTTCTGCAGCTGTCTGAGCTGCGAACGGCGTAGACTTCTTTGAACCCCTGAAGCCGAGTCCGCCTGCAGATGCCCACGAAATAGCATTTCCCTGCATATCGGTGATAGTAACGATTGTGTTGTTGAATGTGGACTGGATATGAACCTGTCCCTGTTCAATATTCTTTCTGTCCTTACGGCGACGAATAACCTTTTTCTTTGGCTGAGCCATGTTCTATATCCCTCCCTTACTTCTTCTTGTTAGCGATTGTCTTCTTAGGACCCTTGCGAGTTCTTGCGTTTGTCTTTGTTTTCTGTCCTCTTACAGGAAGACCCTTTCTGTGACGAACGCCTCTGTAACAACCGATTTCAACGAGTCTTTTGATATTAAGAGCAACCTTTCTTCTCAAGTCACCCTCAACAGTAAGATTCTTGTCAATATACTCACGAAGTTTTGCAACATCGTCCTCAGAAAGATCCTTAACTCTTGTATCAGGGTTAACTCCTGTTTCCTTGAGAATCTTTGTTGCAATGTTTGGACCGATTCCGTAGATATAAGTAAGTCCTACCTCAACTCTCTTACCCTTCGGAAGGTCAATACCAGCAATACGAGCCATAAATTAGCTGCACCTCCATTTTTTTAAGTTAGCCCTGTCTCTGCTTATGCTTTGGGTTTTGGCAAATAACCATTACCTTACCCTTTCTCTTGATGATCTTGCACTTTTCGCACATTGGCTTAACTGAAGGTCTTACTTTCATTGAAATACCTCCTTTAAATATACCCGAAAGCTCTTAAAACTAAAGCTTTCGTAAACGACTGTACCCTTTGCTCTTTATTCTTTTGAGCGCCAGGTGATTCTTCCCTTAGTCAAATCATAAGGCGACATCTCGACCGTTACCTTGTCACCGGGAACGATACGAATGTAATTTGTTCTCAGTTTTCCGGAGATATGAGCTAAAATCTCATGTCCGTTTTGAAGCTCAACACGAAAAGTTGTATTTCTTAAAGCTTCCTTAACTACTCCCTCAACCTCGATAGCATCGCTTTTTGACATAATTTACACCCCTTTTAAAGGTTGGCGGCCTGATTGAGTTTTGTTTTGGGTTTTAAACTCACTCAACGCCTTTGTAACTTATTAGCTATTTAATCGCATTTCTTGTCAGCAAGGGTGAAATGAACTCTGACTTCACCAGAGCCGTCGTTGCTCACGCTGCAACACTGCGTTAGCTTCGACCCGCCGACAAAATGCTTGATTTATATTACAATGCCTTTACTTAATGTCAGGATCAGTCAAAATCACCGCTCCGTTTTCTGTAATGGCAATTGTATGCTCAAAGTGAGCCGACAGTTTTCCGTCATAGGTTCTTACCGTCCACTCATCAGGCATTACATAAACTCTCTCCGTACCCATGTTTATCATAGGTTCGATGGCTATTACCATGCCCTCTATCAGACGGATTCCTCTTCCCTCTCGCCCGAAGTTCGGAACTTCAGGATCTTCGTGAAGCTCTCTTCCTACGCCGTGTCCTACAAACTGTCTTACAACGGAATAACCGTTATCCTCGTTATACTTTTGAATTGCAAAGCCCAAATCTCCGATCCTTACTCCGGGCTTTGCAAGAGAAATAGCTTTGTATAGGCTTTCCTCTGTAGACTTCAAAAGCGCACGAGCTTCATCGGATACATTTCCTACAGTAAATGTTTTTGCGCTATCTCCGTGAAAGCCATCAATATAAGCTCCCACATCGACTGAAACAATGTCACCGTCTACAAGCTTCCTTGATCCGGGAATACCGTGAATAACCTCATCATTAACAGATATACATGCGCTTCCAGGGAATCCGCCGTATCCTAAGAACGAAGGCTTTGCCCCGTGCGACACGATATATCTGTTTATGATTTTGTCAAGCTCGTAGGTTGTCATTCCGGCAGTAATAACCTCACCGGCATGCTTAAGCGCACCGGCCGTGATCCTTCCCGCCTTTTTCATCATTTCTATTTCTTTTGCTGATTTTATAGAAATCATTTAATTGCTCTTTTCTATCCGTTTACAGCGGCAAGTGTTAAACGAGAGGTATCGGCAACTTCCTCCTGTCCCTCAACTGTAACAAGCTTACCCTGCTTTTCATAATAGCCCTTAAGCGGAGCAGTCTGCTCGTGGTAAATCTTAAGACGAGACTCAACCGTTGCCGGTTCATCGTCCTTTCGGATTACCGTCTTAGCGCCGCAAGCGTCGCAAATGCCCTCAACCTTTGTAGGCTTAAAATCAACGTGATATGAATTTCCGCAGCCTTCGCAAACTCTTCTTCCCGAAAGTCTTTGCTTGATCTTTTCATCAGGAACATATATTTCTACAACCTTGTCGATTGTAACACCCATATTGTCAAGAGCCTCAGCCTGTGGAACTGTTCTCGGGAATCCATCAAGAATAAAACCATTCTTACAATCGTCCTCAGCAATTCTATCCTTTAAAATTCCGATTACAACCTCGTCAGGAACAAGCTTTCCGCTGTCCATAAAACTTTTAGCTTCAAGACCGCTCTTTGTGCCGTTTTTAACAGCAGCTCTGAGCATATTTCCTGTAGAAATTGTAGGAATCTTCAAAGCCTCGCATATAACCTCAGCCTGTGTTCCCTTTCCTGCACCGGGTGCACCTAATAAAATCAGATTCATAAGCCCTTTCCTTTCGCCTTTTATTCCAAGAAGCCCTTATGATGACGCATCATCATCTGAGATTCAAGTGTACGAACAGTTTCAAGCGCTACGCTTACAATAATGAGGATTGATGTTCCTCCCATAGCGATTCCCGATACTCCTGAGAATTTTGCAAAGAAAATTGGGAAAATAGCGATTATTCCTAAGAATATTGCTCCGACAAGAGTGATCTTTGAAAGAACTCTCTTGATGAAATCGCTTGTCGGTTTTCCCGGACGAATTCCCGGAATTCCTCCGTTATTCTGACGAAGGTTATTCGCAATCTCGATCGGATTATACTGCATCGAAACATAGAAGTAGTTAAATCCAATGATGAGAAGGAAATAAAGTACAGCATAGAAAATGCTGTCTGTGCTGAACCACTGAAGAAGTCCGTGATAGAACGATTTCCAGAAGCCTTCAGCATTACTTCCCGGGTCTGCAATAAATAGTTCAAGCGTTGACGGAAGTGACATAAAGCTCATAGCAAAGATGATAGGAAGCACTCCGCTCATTGCAACCTTAATAGGAATATATGAGTTTTGTCCGCCGTACATCTTTCTTCCGACTACTCTCTTTGCATACTGGATAGGAATTCTTCTTTCTGCATTATCCATAAAGATTATAAATGCAATCATCAAAATGAAAATTATAATGATTACCGGAACCATTATGATATATCTCATTTCACCCGTCTTGATATACTCTATAAGCATCAAAACAGCCTGAGGTCCTCTTGCAATGATACCTGCGAAGAGAAGCATTGAAATACCGTTTCCGATACCCTTCTCATTGATCTGATCACCAAGCCAGATTACGAGAGCCGAACCTGCTGTAAAGCAAGCTATAATTACTATCTCTGCAAAAATACCTGCGAAGCCCTGTGTATAAGTAACCGCTTTTGCAGTATTTTTAAGAGTTAGATAGTATGCCCAGCCCTGGAAGATTGAAATCGCCAAAGCCGTATATCTTGTAATCTTATTGATCTTCTTTCTTCCCTCCTGACCTTCCTTAGCCATTCTCTCAAGAGGCGGAATAGCGTATGTCAGAAGCTGAATGATGATCGATGCATTGATATATGGAGAAATCGACAGACAAAGTAATGTTGCCTGAGAGAAGGTTCCTCCTGAAAGCATATTCAAGTAGTTAAAAAAGTTACCTGTACCCGAATTTGATTCAAACCATGCCTGAACAGTCGTTGCGTCAAGAAAAGGAACCGGAATAGCTCCTCCGATACGGTAGATGATGATGATAAAAAGTGTGAACAATATCTTTTTTCTAAGGTCCGCAACTTTCCATGCGTTTCTTAAAGTCTGTAACACTTTAAACCACCTCTGCCTTTCCGCCTGCCTTTTCAATCTTTTCTGCGGCTGTCTTTGTAAAAGCATCAGCCTTTACTGTAATTTTCTTTGTAAGCTCTCCGTTTCCGAGGATCTTAATTGCATCATAGCTTCCGTTTACAAGACCTGACGCCTCTAAAAGCTCCTTATCAACAATAATTCCATCGTTAAACTTTTCAAGATCGCTTACGTTTACTACTGCGAACTTCTTAGCGAAGATATTGTTAAATCCTCTCTTAGGAGTTCTTCTTGCGAGAGAAGTCTGACCTCCCTCAAATCCGGGTCTTATTCCGCCGCCGGAACGAGCCTTCTGACCCTTGTGTCCCTTACCAGCGGTTTTACCCTGTCCCGAACCGTGACCTCTACCAATTCTCTTAATGTCCTTAGTAGCGCCCTTTGCCGGTGAAAGTTCATGTAATTTCATTATTCACGCACCTCCCTTAAGCCTCAGTAACCTTAATAAGATGCGAGATCTTCTTAATTTTACCTTGTGTCTGTGCGTTGTCCGGCTGAACTGTTACCGCACCGATTTTTTTAAGACCAAGTGACTCAGCAACAGCAATTTGATTCTTAGTCTTAGAGTTAAGGCTCTTAACCAATGTAATTTTTAAGTTTGCCATTTTTCAAGTCCTCCTTAGCCAAGTATTTCTTTAACTGTCTTGCCTCTTTTTGCTGCAACCTCTTCAGCTGAGCTTACAGATGCAAGGCCGTTGATTGTAGCTCTTACTACATTGCAAGGATTGTTTGAACGAAGTGATTTTGTTCTGATATCCTTGATTCCTGCCATCTCAATTACCGCTCTGACAGGGCCGCCGGCGATAACTCCGGTACCGGGTGCAGCAGGTTTCATTAAAACTCTGCCTGCTCCGAATGCTCCGATTATCTCATGCGGAATTGTTGTTCCTCTTAATGAAACTTTGATAAGGTTCTTCTTTGCGTCCTCAATACCCTTGCGGATAGCGTCCGGAACCTCGCTTGCCTTACCAAGACCGAAGCCTACGATTCCGTTTCCATCTCCGACAACGATAAGAGCCGAGAACTTCATGATACGTCCGCCCTTAACAGTTTTTGATACTCTGTTAATAGCAACTACCTTTTCTTCGAGTTCCATGTTAGAAGCATCTATTAAAGCCAAAAGTATTACCTCCTTAATAACTCTCACAGAAATTTCTGTGATGCACAAATTTCTGTCTTAGAACTTGAGTCCGCCCTCACGCGCGCCTTCTGCAAGCTCCTTGACTCTTCCGTGATAGAGATATCCTCCTCTGTCGAAAACAACATTTTCGATACCTTTATCAGCGGCAGCCTTTGCGATTGCCTCGCCGACCTTCTTAGCGCCTTCTGCATTTGCTCCGTCCTCGATCTTAAGAGCGAGAGATGATGCAGCTGCAAGTGTAACGCCGTTTACGTCGTCGATGATTTGTGCGTATATATGCTTAGCGGAGCGAAATACACTCAAACGCGGACACTCTGGTGTTCCCGAAATTTTTCTACGGATCTTAGCGTGTCTTTTAGCTCTAGCCAATGCTTTATCAGCCTTTTTAACCATAGTATTTTACACTCCTTTCTCTTATTTACCCTTACCGGCTTTACCCTCTTTACGAATGATTCTCTCACCTTCGTAACGAATACCTTTACCCTTGTAAGGCTCCGGAGGGCGTTTTTCACGGACTTCTGAAGCATACTGACCAACCTTCTGCTTGTCGATACCGCTTATAACAACCTTATTAGGTGCAGGAACTTCGATAGCGATGTCATCAGTTTCAGACATGACAACCTGGTGTGAATAACCAAGGTTCATAACGAGATCCTTACCCTGCTTTGCTGCTCTGTATCCAACTCCCTCAATTTCGAGAGTCTTTGAAAATCCGTTTGTAACACCTTCAATCATGTTGTTGATAAGCGTTCTTGTCAATCCGTGAAGCGACTTGTGCATTTTAACCTCAGAAGGACGCTCAACCTTAATTTCGCTTCCCTCACAAGTGATTATCATATCCTTGTGTAATTCTTTTGTAAGTGTTCCCTTAGGGCCCTTAACAGTAACCACATTACCCTCAGCAATGTTTACATCTACTCCGGCCGGAACACTAATTGGTTTATTACCGATTCTTGACATAATCTTTAGTCCTCCTTACCAGACAAATGCAAGAACTTCTCCTCCGACATTAAGCTCTCTTGCTTTCTTGTCAGTAACAATACCCTTAGAAGTAGAGATAATTGCTACTCCGAGGCCTTTCATTACCTTAGGCATTTCCTCACAGCTCGAGTAGATTCTAAGACCCGGCTTTGAAACTCTTCTAAGTCCTGAAATGATCGGCGAGTTGTTCTCATCGTATTTTAGAGTAATTCTAATGATACCCTGCTTTCCGTCTTCAATGAACTGAAAGTCCTTTACATATCCTTCGTCAACAAGAATCTGTGTTATGGACTTTTTCATATTAGATGCAGGAACGTCAACTGTTGCGTGCTTTGCAGAACTTGCATTACGAATTCTGGTCAATAAATCAGCTATTGTATCAGTAATTTGCATGCTAGTTAACCTCCTTTAATAAAATTTCTTTACCAGCTAGCCTTCTTAACACCCGGAATTTGACCTTTGTGTGCAAGCTCTCTGAAGCAGATACGGCAGATGCCGAACTTTCTCAGATATGCGTGCGGTCTTCCGCAGATCTTACATCTGTTGTAAGAACGAGTAGAAAACTTAGGCGTTGCCTGCTGTTTATTTACCATAGCCTTCTTTGCCATTTTTATTTCCTCCTCTTATTTCTTACTTATCAGCAAAAGGTGCGCCCATGAGTGAGAGCAATTCCTTTGCTTCTTCGTCAGTGTTTGCAGTAGTGATAAAGTTGATGTCCATACCACGTACCTTGTCAATCTTATCATATTCGATTTCAGGGAAGATAAGCTGCTCTTTAATTCCTGTTGAGTAGTTTCCTCTTCCGTCGAATGAGTTTGCATTGATTCCTCTGAAGTCACGAACACGAGGAAAAGCAACGTTAAAGAGCCTGTCAACGAATTCATACATCTTGTCAGCTCTGAGTGTTACCTTAACTCCGATTATCTGTCCGTCACGAAGCTTAAAGTTTGCAACCGACTTCTTTGCTTTACAAGCGATCGGCTTCTGACCTGTGATAGTTGCAAGATCCTTCATGATAGCATCAACTATCTTTGAATTATCCTTAGCCTCTCCGCAGCCCACGTTTATAACAACCTTATCAAGCTTTGGAATCTGCATTACGTTTTTGTAGCCAAATTTTTTCATCATAGCAGGAGCTACGCTGCTAACATATAATTCTTTTAAATTTGTAGCCATCGTTTACTCCTCCTGATTAAAACTCTTCGCCGCAGTTAGCGTTTTTGCAAACACGAACCTTTGAGCCGTCCTCAAGAACCTTGTGTCCGACTCTTGTTGGCTTTCCGCATTTTGGACAAACAGGCATTACCTTGCAAGCATACATTGCAGCCTCAGCCTTAACTATTCCGCCTGCTTCGCCCTGTCTTCTTGGCTTAACGTGCTTTGTGCACATATTCACGCCTTCAATAATAACCTTGCGCTCCTTTGGAGATACCTGAAGTATCTTACCTTTCTTGCCCTTTTCCTTACCGGAAAGAACAACTACAGTGTCGCCGGTTTTAACATGTAACTTATTCATCAAAACGACACCTCCAAATTAAAGAACTTCCGGAGCAAGCGAAAGGATTTTCATGTATTCCTTTTCACGAAGCTCTCTTGCAACAGGTCCGAAAATACGGGTTCCTCTTGGGTTTTTATCTTCTCTTATTATAACAGCAGCGTTCTCGTCGAAACGGATGTATGTTCCATCCTCTCTTCTTAAACCACTTGCTGAACGAACGATTACTGCTTTAACAACATCGCCTTTCTTTACAACGCCGCCCGGTGTTGCTTTTTTAACTGAAGCAACGACAACGTCACCGATGTTTGCATATCTTCTGCGGGATCCACCTAAAACTCTGATACACATAAGCTCCTTAGCTCCGGTGTTATCAGCAACCTTCAGGTAAGTTTGCATTTGAATCACAGTGCGTTCCTCCTTTCGTAAATCTCAAAAACCGGTTTTTAAAGAGGAGAAGAATTCCTCTTTAAAACCATAACTTTAAAATTACTTAGCCTGCTCGATAACCTTTGTTAAGCGCCATCTCTTATCCTTAGATAAAGGTCTTGTTTCCATAACCTCAACCTTATCGCCGATGTTGCAAACGTTTTCTTCATCGTGTGCCTTGAGCTTAACGGTTCTCTTTATGATCTTTTTGTAAAGAGGGTGTGAAACTG
>USCU01000003.1 GCA_900553335.1 uncultured Ruminococcus sp.
TCTTTCTTGCAGGTGCAGCAAGCGTAGAAGCGGATAAGCAGGGCAGAATTTTGATTCCCCAACACCTTCGTGAAGCGGCTGCTTTGATTAAAGAAATAGTCGTTGCAGGCGTATCGGGAAGAGCTGAGATTTGGAGCAAGGAAGCGTGGGATAAGGTCAACGCCGAATTTGATGAAGAATCTGCTCTTGAGGCAATGGAGGAACTGGAATTTTAATTCGTTTTTATCAAACCTGTGAAAGCTGGTGTGCTGTTGGAATTTAATCATATTCCCGTGATGCTGAATGAATGTATTGACGGACTTAACATTAAACCTGATGGCATATATGTAGACGGAACTGTTGGAGGAGCAGGACATTCTGTAGAGATTGCAAAGCGGCTTGTGTCGGGGAAGCTTATAGCTACAGATAGAGATCCCGAAGCAGTAAGCGTTGCCAAAGAAAGATTAAAAGGCTTAAACGCAGAAGTCATACACGCAAATTTTTCTGAGATTGACGAGATTTTAAGAGAAAGAGAAATATCTTCTGTCGATGGGATTTTACTCGATTTGGGGGTTTCTTCTCATCAGCTTGACGATGCGAGGAGAGGTTTTTCCTATCACAATGATGCTCCGCTCGACATGAGAATGAGCAAGGTCGGGTTAAGCGCAAAAGATATTGTGAACACCTATTCATACGAATCCTTAAGCAGGATAATCTTTGAATACGGGGAAGAAAAGTTTGCTAAAAGCATTGCACATTCCATTGTTAAATACAGAGAGGATAATGAGATTTTAACGACCGGCGAGTTGGCGGAGATTATAAAATCTTCTGTACCGCAAAAGGCAAGAAGGGATAAAAATCCTTGCAAAAAAACTTTTCAGGCGATAAGGATTGCGGTAAACGATGAGTTAGGTCACATAAGCTTGGCTCTTGACAGAGCGTTCGATGCGTTAAGCGTCGGAGGACGGCTTTGTGTTATATCATTCCATTCGCTTGAGGACAGGCTTGTGAAGGGAAGATACCAGTCGTTTTGTCAAGGGTGTGTATGTCCGCCGGACTTTCCGGTCTGCATATGCCATAAAACGCCTCGAGGAAAAATAATAAACAGAAAACCTATAGAGGCGAGCGCTTTTGAGCTTGAGAAAAATAAAAGAAGCCGAAGCGCAAAGCTCAGAATTATCGAAAAAATAAAAGAGAACGATAATGACTGAGGATTTACCGAAAAGCAGAACAAAGATAAAAATAAAGAGCTTTTTGGAACAAAGAAAGACAACAACAAAAAGTAAAAAGTGAAGCGGAAAACAACAAAGATAAAAAGAAAAACTAAAAGTTTAAGCTGTAACAAAGAAGAGAACAACAAACAAAGAAAAGGATAACAAAGTAGGACTTACTCCGGAAGGGTAAAAAAATGGCTAAAATTAATAACTTAGCTTACGACTATGACAGCGATCAGTTGCAGGAGCAACAGCAAAGACCTAAGATCAAGCATAAAAGAAATCTAAAATTAAGACCAAAGGTATCAACTGCTATCAAATATACTGTTAGAGGTACTGTAGCGGGAATTTTGCTTCTTGCGATCGTTTTCGGGAAGGTTGAACTCAGCAAGATATATTCCGAGCAATCTGAACTTCAGACGGAGCTTTCTCAGTTGACGGAAGCAAATATGGGGCTGAAATCGGAGCTTGATTCAAAAACGGGATTATCTCAGGTAGAAGAGTATGCCCAAAAGACTCTTGGACTTCAAAAACTTGATAAGTCGCAGGTAGAATATGTAGAGGTTAAGACAGAAGAAGTCATAGAGAGTGTAAATGCTGAAGATAACATCTTTGTCGCTATCAAAAAATGGTTTAAAAATGTTTTGGAATATATCGGAGCATAAAGAATAGGATTTATTAGTGGAAAAGTTAAGCTTTTACTTATGTCAGCAGTGCAGAGTTAAAACTTAGCTTTTTTGCGCTTTATTAAGCATATAAAAATTTGACGAAAGGAGCCGGAAAATGGGAGATAAACCTACCGTTTTGATGCGAAAGCGTTTGAATATTTGGATCGGCCTTGCAATGCTGCTTGTAATTGTGTGGATCATCATAAACGTATTTAAAGTTTCTGTTGTTGAAGGCGAGAAATACAGAGAGCTTGCAAATGCACAGCAGCTTACCAGCATGACCATAAAAGCTAACAGAGGCTCTATTGTTGACAGCAATATGCAGGTGCTCGCACAGAGCGCAACTGTTTATACGGTTTTTATAGATCCAAATACCCTGAAAGGCTATCTGAGCGATGACCCGAAGGCTACGGTTGAAGAAATTTCAAACAAGCTCGGAGAAATTCTTGAGATAGAGCCGGAAAAGGTCAAGGAAGCCTGCGGGAAGAACATAGGATATGTAGAGCTAAAAAAGAACGTTGAAAAAACTACATATGATGAAGTTGTGGCGTATAAAAAGGAAATAAACTGCGGAGCTATAGGAACGAGTCCGACAACAAAACGCTATTATCCGCAGAACGACCTTGCATCATCGGTTATAGGTCATATTCATTATGACGGCTACGGACTTTTGGGACTCGAAGCTTATTACGATGATTACCTTTCAGGAACAGACGGAAAATCCGTTACTGCAACTGACCGTGACGGAAAGGAAATGCCTTACAGATATAAGCAAAATTATGACGCTGTTGACGGATCAACCTTGGTGCTTAATATAGATACCAACATTCAAAGCTACCTTGAAAAGGCTATGAAGGAAGCGATAGCTCTGCACAAGCCGAAGGACAGGGCAAGCGGAATAGTTATGAATCCCAAAACAGGTCAAATTCTTGCGATGGCGACAACGCCAAGCTATGATCTTAATAATCCTGCTGAAATATATGACGAAACCGCAAAAGCTGAGGTCGAGAAAATCAAACAAAAGGAAGAAGCGCAAAAGATATCTCAACCTACAGAGGCTACGACTGAACCGCAGGAAACAACTGATGAATACGGTAACGTTATAGAATCCGAAAACGAAGAAGATAAGGAGCAGACTTACGAAGAAGCTCTTAATGCCGCATGGAGCCTGCAATGGAAAAACAAAGCCGTTTCCGAAATTTATTATCCCGGATCGGTATTTAAGGTTATTACAGGTTCTTCTGCGCTTGAAGAAAATACTATAAACCTTACACAAAAATTTACCTGCAATACGAAATATACTGTTGCAGATACAACTATAAGCTGTTGGACTACAAGAGATCACGGCTTACAGACATTTGCGCAGGCTATGACAAATTCATGCAACCCTGCATTTATACAGATAGGTCTTGCCTTAGGAGCAGACAGTTTCTGTAATTATTTTGATGCTTACGGATTTAGAGAATTGACAGGTATCGACTTGCCGGCAGAGGCTTCGAGTATTACATATAACAAAGATACAATGGGTATCGTAGAGCTTGCTACGTCATCATTTGGACAGGCGAATAAAATCACACCTATTCAGATGATCACAGCGTATGCGGCAGTTATAAACGGAGGTTATCTTGTAACTCCGCAGGTAGTTGATAAAATCGTTGATGCAAACGGTAACGTAATCAAGGACTACACCCCGGTTATCAAAAGACAGGTGATTTCAGAGGGCACTTCAAAAACAATGCGAGAGGTTTTGCAAAATGTAGTAGAGTCTGAGCCTGGAAGCAACGCTTATATAAAGGGTTATAACATAGGCGGAAAATCGGGTACGAGTGAGAAGCTTGATGTTATTGATGAAGAGGGAAAACAGCACGTTGCGTCATACTGTGCATTTTATCCTGCGGACGATCCGGAGCTTATAATGCTTGTAATGGTTGACGCTCCAACTAGCGGTGAGTATTACGGAAGTCAGATAGCTGCACCTGCTTGCACAAGCGCTCTTAAGGATATTTTACCGTATCTCGGATATTATCCGCAGTATTCGGAGGATGAGCTTGATTCTTTGGCAGTATATGTGCCGACGGTAATAAACAACAATGTTTCGGATGCTAAAGAGTCTATTGAAAATATGGGACTTACCGCAAAGGTTGTAGGTAAGGGCAAAAAGGTAGTTGCTCAAACTCCGTCGTCCGGACTTGTTCAGCGTGGAGGAACTGTTATACTTTATACAGAAGAGGGATATGATCAGGAGCTTCGGGATGTCCCGAATGTATATGGTATGTCAAGAGATGCGATTCAGGAGCTTTTGCAAGGTTCAGGTTTTAATGTCACATTTAAGGGCGATTATGATATAGAAGGCGCATTTTGTGTAGAACAAACGCCTCTCGGAAATGCTCAGGCATATGAGGGAACGGCAATAACCGTTACAATGTCTACATCATGGCCTGCATCGGATTCTGACAACTCAGATCAGTCGCAGGAGTCTGATGATAACAGCGGATATGATGATGTGTATTATGACGATTATTCGTACGATGGACAGTATGAGGACAATTAAATAAGCTTAAACGCTGGATTTAAATTTTTGAAAGGGGACTTAGTCTTGAAGCTGTATGATCTTTTGGGTGAGCACAAAGAAACCAAGCTTCCAAATATAGAGATAAGCGGAGTTACGTCTGACAACAGAAATCCTATAAAGGGAGGCGAGCTTTTCGTCTGTATAAAAGGAAAAACCTTTGACGGGCACAGCGTTGCTGATGAGATGATAAAAAAAGGCGCTGCGGCAGTTTTGGTTGAAAGGGATCTTGGGCTTGCACAGCAGATCATCGTTTCTGATACGAGAAAAGAATATGCCTATATTTGTTCGAGATGGTTTGGCTGTCCTGAGAAAAGACTTAAGCTTATCGGTGTTACGGGAACAAACGGCAAGACAACAATAACAACAACGCTTAAAAATATCTTGTCTGGTTTCGGTAAGAAAACAGGACTAATAGGTACTTGCCAAAACGAAATAGGAAACGAGGTTTTGCATACCGAGAGAACAACTCCCGAAGCTTATGAGCTTTTTGAGCTGTTTGATCTTATGGTGAAAAAAGACTGTGAGTATGTTGTGATGGAGGTTTCCTCTCAGGGCCTTGAGCAGCAAAGACTTGGGCCGTGCCGTTTTGAACTCGGAGCATTTACAAATCTTACTCAGGATCACCTCGATGTTCATGGAACGATGGAAAACTATTACGAGGCTAAAAAGCTTTTGTTTTCTTTGACAGACACGGCGGTTATTAATATTGATGACGATTATGGAATGAGATATAAGAGCGAAGTATCCTGTGATGTGAAAACTTTCAGCACAAAAAAGAAAGCTGACTTTACCGCAAGCAATGAAAATCTTTTGCCAAGCGGAGTAAAGTATGATTTTTCTGACGGAAAGGTAACTCTTCCTGTGAGCTTTAATATGCCGGGAGAATTTAACGTTTCAAACTCACTTTGCGCTATTGCCTGCGCCGATGTTTTAGGTTTTGACACATCTAAGACGATAGATATTATTAATTCGCAAAAGGGCGTAAGGGGAAGAGCAGAGGTTATTCCGACAGGACGTGATTTCACTGTTATATGCGATTACGCTCACACACCTGACGCAATAGAAAATGTTTTAAGCGCAATGAAAGCTAGCGCTGTAGGGAGGGTAGTTTGTCTTTTCGGATGCGGAGGAAACAGAGATGCTAAGAAAAGACCGCTTATGGCAAAGGCTGCCGAAAAGTATTCGGATTTTTTGATTATTACCTCTGATAATCCTAGAAATGAAGATCCAGATCTTATTATTAAAGATATTTTAAAGGGAATAGACAAGGATAAAACTGATTATATAACCATTACAGACAGGATAGAGGCTATAAACTGGGCTGTAAAAAATGCAAAAAAGGACGATGTAATAGTGCTTTGCGGAAAAGGTCATGAGGACTATCAGATTCTTCCGGGCGGAGTTAAGATTCATCTTGACGAGCGTGAGGAAGTTGCAAAAGCACTTTTGAATCTTGAAGATTAACGGTGACATAAATGGAAAAAATCTTACTTTCTGAAATAGTAAAGGCTTGTGACGGAAGCTATGGCTATCCTGCAAATACTTATATTACAGATATAACAACCAACTCTAAACAAGCGAAAAAGGGAAGCGTTTTCATTGCCATAAAAGGAGAGCGATTTGACGCACACGATTTTGTAAGAGATGCGGCTTCTTTGGGGGCAGAGTGTGCAGTTACCGAGCGTGCCGTTGACGGAGCAAAGTGTATCATAGTCGATTCGACTCGAGGAGCATATCTGAATATCGCGCAGCATTACAGAAACAAATTTAAAATTCCGCTTGTTGCGGTAACGGGAAGCGTTGGCAAAACAACAACAAAAGATTTTATTTGGTGTGTGCTTAGCGAAAGGTTTAATACCCTTAAAACTTCTGCGAACAGAAATAACGATATCGGGCTGCCCGAAACGCTTCTTAAGCTTTCCTGTGAGCATCAGGCGGCGGTAATCGAAATGGGAATGAATCATCAGGGAGAGATTTCAAGACTTTCGACAGCTGCTTCTCCTACGGTTTGCGTAATAACAAATATTGGAACTTCCCATATTGAAAATTTAGGCTCAAGGGAAAATATTTTAAAGGCAAAGCTTGAGATCTTAGACGGTGCTGATAAAAATGCTCCGATAATTATGTGCAAAGACGATGACTATCTTAAAAGGGCGAATGTAAGAGGAAGAAGAACTGTTTGGTATTCAGTGACTGATATGTCTGCCGACGTTTACGCAAAGGATATTGAAACCTTCGGCGCATCGGTAAGCTTTACGATCTGTGAAGGTGGAGAGGAAATAAAAGCTGAGATAAACACACTAGGAATCCATAATGTTAAAAATGCTCTTGCTGCATACTGCGTAGGAAGAGAGCTTAAAATGAGTCCTCGGGATATAGTGTCGGGAATTTCAAAGTTTAAGCCGGATGGGATTCGCCAGACAGTAGAAAAGCTTGATGGCATAACTGTAATAAAAGACTGCTATAATGCCTCACCCGATTCTATGAAATCTGCGTTGGAGCTTTTGGATGCAGTCGAAACTTCAGGAAGAAGAATTTCCGTTTTGGCGGATATGAAAGAGCTTGGCGAAATGTCAGCAGAGCTTCATAAAAATGTAGGCAAGCTGGTGAGTGTAAGCAAAACGGATATACTGCTATGCTTTGGGGAAGATGCCAAATATATCGTAAGCGGAGCTGTGAAATCAGGTTTTGCCGAAGAAAATACAAAATTTTTTGAAAACAAGAGTGAGCTTTGTGATTATTTAAAAAGCATTAAGCGTGAGGGCGACGCAATATTATTTAAAGCGAGCCGGGCGATGAAGCTTGAAGAGGTAATAGAAAAGCTGTAAAATATAACTAAGTTAAGATGTTCTCCGCCTCTAAAGGCGGCGGATTCCGCTTGATTTCTTCAGTGGGGGATACATTCCCTAGCTGAAACGTTGAACAACGGGGCTGTGCCCCTTATTAAAAATCAATCTAAAAGGGAGTGAGAACGGTTGGAAATAAATCAAAAAAGAATCAAACCGATGAGAAATGCACAGCCTGTTGCACAGGCACGAAAAAAGCTCAATTTTCGTTTTGTAAAGGATAAGATAGACAGACCATTTCTCCTAATCGTATTGGTGCTTTTGGTGTTCGGATTTATAATGATGTTCTCCGCTTCCTATGCGTGGGGCCTTTACGATGCTGATGACGGATATTATTATATAAAAAGACAGCTTTTCTCCGGGATACTCGGACTTGTAGGAATGTTTTTTGTGTCCTACCTTGATTACCATTTTTATCAGAACACAAAAATTGCGTTTATCTTTTTTGGAGGGGCGTTGGTGCTTAACTTCATAACAGCTTTAGTCGGAGATGAGGTTGCAGGCGCTAGGCGATGGATTACTATTGCAGGATTTCAGTTTCAGCCTTCTGAGATTTTAAAGGTAGCGGTAATTGTAATATTTTCCTATATCCTGGCAGTAAACTGGCAAAAATTTGATCACTGGAAATATTCTATCGTGCCTTTTGCGATAATACTTGGACTTTGCACTGTAGCAGTTGCCGCTCAAAGGCATATGTCAGGAGTGTTGATTTTTGGTATTATAGGACTTTCGCTTATGTTTGTCGGAGGAGTTCCGAGAAAATATTTTTGGCGTTTTATAGGAGCATTGGCAATTGCCATGGCGATATTTTTACTTTATAAAGTGTTTCTTGATTCGAGTGGAGGATTTTCTTATATCAGCGAGCGTTTTGAGTCTTGGCAGAATCCGCAGTCTGATCCGCAGGGAAGCACATATCAGACATATCAGTCGCTTTTGGCAATAGGCTCAGGAGGAATTTTCGGGCTTGGATTCGGAGAGTCCCGTCAAAAATACCTGTATCTGTCCGAGTCGCAAAACGACTTTGTATTTTCGATTATATGCGAAGAGCTTGGTTTTGTCGGAGCTTGTATAGTAATTATTCTGTTCGCTATCTTTATTTTAAGAGGATTTTATATAGCTTCACGTTCAAGGGATAGATTCGGAATGCTTTTGGTTTCGGGAATCACTGTTCAGATCGGTTCTCAGGCGCTTTTAAATATTGCGGTTGCGTCAAATGCATTTCCAAATACCGGAGTATCGCTTCCGTTTTTCAGTTACGGAGGAACGGCGCTTTTGATTCAGCTTTTGGAAATGGGAGTTTTGCTCTCCGTTTCAAGGCAGGCGAACAAATCCACATAAGTAAATAATTGATACCGTAAAACCGACATACCGAAAGGAATGATTTTTATGTTGAGAATACTTCTTGCAGGAGGAGGAACAGCAGGACACGTTAATCCTGCTCTTGCGATTGCGGAAATAATAAAAGAAAAGCATTCGGATGCAGAATTTGCTTTTGCTGGAACTCCTGACGGAATCGAAGCAAGACTTGTGGCAAATGCCGGTTACAAGTTTTATCCGAGAAAGATAAATCTAAATAATATAAAAAGAAATGTGAAAGCAGCATCGTATCTTTTGACAGCAGGAAAAAATGCAAATAAGATAATTGACGACTTTAAGCCTGACTTGGTTATAGGGACAGGCGGATATGTTGCAGGACCAATAGTTAGAGCAGCAGCAAAAAAAGGAATTAAAACGGCTATTCATGAGCAAAACGCTTATCCCGGAGTTACTAATAAGCTGCTTTCAAAGGTAGTCGATAAGGTAATGCTTACAGTTAAAGAAGCTCAGGATTATCTTGAAAAGGATGTGGACTGTACCGTTACAGGACTTCCTGTAAGAAAGAGCTTTTTAGCTGTGGAAAAGGCTTACGCAAGAGAAAAGCTTGGCATTTCGTCAGACGCTGTTTGTATTTTATCGACCGGCGGAAGTCTTGGAGCAAGAACGATAAATAACTCTGCTCGTGCATTGTTCAAATGGTATCAGAAAGAAAATATAGATGTTTATCACATTCATTCATACGGCACTTACGCTGGTTATAAAAGTTACAAAGACGAGCTTAAAGCGGAGGGAATTGATACTCAAAATAAGCATTTTATCATATCTGATTATTTGGATATGTCAGTCTGCATGGCAGCGAGCGACCTTGTAATAAGCAGATGCGGAGCGAATACCTTGAATGAGCTTGAAAGCGTCGGAAGAGGAGCTATACTTATTCCATCGCCGAATGTTGCCGGAAATCATCAGTATTATAACGGCATGGTTTTGCAAAACGCAGACGCAGCGGTTGTAATCGAGGAAAAGAATTTGACAGACGAAAAAATAGTTTCTGAAGTATCAGAGCTTATAAAAAGTAAGGACAGGCTTAATGCTCTTTCCAAAAATGCGGGAAGCCTTTATATAAAAGATACAAACGACAGAATATATTCAGTTTTGTCAGAGCTTTTAAAGGATGTAATACTGAAAGGATAGCTTATGATTTTTATCATCATAGCATTAATAACAGCATTAGTATTCCCGTGTGCATTGATTAATGCTGTTACCAGTGAAAAAAATAAAGATATATGGACGGCAGTCAGCTGCACGAGCATTGTGTTGATGATAGGAGCAATATTGTTTTCTCAGTCAGCGTAATATTGAAAGGATAGCTTATGATTTTTGGAATTATAGCACTGGCAGCAGCGTTTGTGTTTACATATGCGTTAATTCACGCCATTAACGGCAAGGGTAGAAAAGAAATATGGACTGCTGTAAGCTGCATAAGCTTTGCTGCCATGATAGGAGCAATGCTATATATTCTTATGCATATAGCAGAAGTGTTTATCAGCAAATCAGTTTAGCCTATTTCACCTAACTCTCTTTGTTTGCATAATATATGTTATGCAATTTGTAAAGGAGAGAGGATTATGCAGAGGCTGAAAATTATAGGAGGAAAGAAGCTTTCGGGCGAAATATCGGTTCATGGGGCTAAAAATGCGGCGCTGCCTTTGCTTGCGGCGTGCGTACTGGCTAAGGGAGAAACGATTTTACATAATTGTCCGAGATTAAGCGACTCCTATGCGGCACTTAGAATTTTATCCTGCTTGGGATGTAATTGTAAGCGAGAGGAAGATACTGCTGTTATAAATACGGATGGCTTGACAGGCTTTGACGTTCCGGATAATCTTATGAGAGAGATGCGTTCTTCTATTGTATTTTTAGGAGCAATTTTAGGAAGATGCGGAAAGTGTAAGCTGTCGTTTCCGGGGGGCTGCGAGCTGGGACCTCGCCCGATAGACCTACATATAAAAGCGCTCAGAAGTCTTGGCGCAGTTATTAAAGAGGAATACGGTCTTTTAGACTGTGAGGTTTCGGGAAGGCTCAGAGGAAACAGAATCTCGCTTTCTTTTCCGTCAGTAGGTGCAACTGAAAATATCATTCTTGCGGCAAGCACTGCAAGAGGAGAAACTGTTATTGAAAATGCGGCGAGAGAGCCAGAGATAACAGACCTTGCAAACTTTTTAAATAAATGCGGAGCTAAAATAAGCGGAGCAGGAACAAGCAAGGTTGTGGTAGACGGAGTAGATGAGTTATATGGCTGTGAATATAGTGTTATGCCGGACAGAATCGTTGCTTGTACTTATATGAGCGCTGCTGCTGTAACAGGATCGGAGCTTAATATAAAAAAAGTGAATTTTCACGATCTTACAAGCGTTATCCCTGTTTTTGAGGAAATGGGGTGTACGGTTTTTCCGTTTAAGGACAATATCTATGTAAACGCAAAAAAGCGTTTGAACGCTGTGAAAACAATAAGAACAATGCCGTATCCGGGATTCCCGACGGACGCACAGGCGATTTTAATGGCGCCTCTTTGCAAGGCGGCAGGAACGAGCGTTATTGTCGAAAATATATTTGAAAGCCGATACCGTCATGTTGACGAGCTTTGCCGAATGGGTGCGAAAATAAAAATTGAGGGAAGAGTGGCAGTCATAGACGGAGTTAAAACCTTGTATGGTACAGGAGTCATGTCGACAGATTTAAGAGGCGGAGCAGCTTTGGTGCTTGCAGGACTCGGCGCTCAGGGCGAAACCGTAATAGGAAACGTAAAGTATATAGACCGAGGATATGAGAATATCGAAAGAGATATTTCGTCGGTAGGCGGAGATATTGTAAGAATTTAGTGCCGAGGTGAGGAAGTTGAAGGATATTATAAAGAGCGATCAATCTAAGGATGAGGTAAGAATTATTAACGGAGAAGAAGTTGTCGTTTCAAGAAAAAAGAGAAGACGCAATATGTCGCTCTATTATGTTTTGATAATAATTTTTGTCATTTTGGCAATGATATTTTTATCGTTTACATATTTTTTCAGAATTAAGACAATAAAAGTTTCGGGAAATACTCTTTATACAACAGAGCAGGTAATAGAACAATCAGGTGTAAGTCTTGATGACAATCTTTTCAGAACAGATACAGATGCTGTACAAAACCGTATAAGCTCTGCTTTTCCGTATTTTGAAAGTGTTGAGGTAAAACGTGAGCTGGCGTCAACTCTTAAAATAACTGTCGTTGAAGCAACCCCTGCGGTGTCAATATGTAATAACGATAATGAGTTTGTGGTTGTAAGTACAAACGGCAGGATTTTGGAAACAGGACTTTCTTCCTCTAAGGAAGGAACTGCCGAGGTCTATGGAATGGAAATGACAGAAACGAGAGCCGGATCTGATTACGATGACAAGGATAAAATTAAGAAATCCGTTTTAGATGAAATAATATCTGAAAGCGAGAAGCTCGGTCTTAATAAAATAACACAAATCGGATTGTCGGAAAGAACTGATATACGTCTTATATACAACGGAACGGTAAAAATAAAGCTCGGAAGCTCACAGGATATTCCGTTCAAGCTCAGCTATATTAAATCTGTGATAGATAAGCTTGGAGAGGATTATTCCGGAACGCTCATATACCACAGTGCGGAAAGCGGCATTTCTGCTATTCCGGATAATGATCAAACCGCTGAAAGTGCTGCAGAAAGCACGAAAGAACAAACTTCCGAGCAAACAGAGGAAACTACCGAAGAGGAAAATTGGGATAATTATGTGCAATAATTTGAGGAATCAGACAATATAAGACAAATTTTCTGTTTTTACCATGTAGTTTGCGAAAAATGTTGAAAAAAAGCCTTGCAAAAGCAAATGTTTTATGTTATTATATAAAGGTATAGGTAGCACATTTTCAATAAGACATAAAACGCTGTCATATAAGGTTTTCATGCGGGATTTTATTTTTGCGGAAACTTTGAGAGTGACCCAATGCCGTGTATAGGCTGTGGGATGCCTTGATTTGGTTATATTGATAATAATACCGTAATTTATTTTAGGAGGACTACAGATTATGAGTTTTGCTATTAGCCCAGAGGAATTGTTCGGCGCTAAAATTAAGGTCATCGGCGTCGGCGGCGGCGGCGGAAACGCACTTAATTGTATCGCCGAAGAGGGAATGATCGGAAATGTTGATTACATAGCGGTTAATACAGACATTCAGGCACTTCAGCGTTCTAAGGCAACCGAAAAGATTCAGATCGGTTCTAAGCTTACAAGAGGCTTGGGAGCAGGCGGAAGACCTGAGGTTGGAGAAGCGTCTGCGCAGGAGAGCAAGGAGGAGATCTCCGATGCCATTAAGGACGCAGATATGGTATTCATCACTGCCGGAATGGGCGGAGGAACAGGAACAGGAGCTGCTCCGATCGTTGCTGAGATCGCACAGGATTTGGGAATACTTACAGTTGCTGTTGTTACAAAGCCTTTTGCTTTTGAAGGTGCAAAGAAAGCAGCTCAGGCTGAAAAGGGAATTGCTGAGCTTTTAGAGCATGTTGATTCTCTTATAGTAATTCCAAATCAGAAGCTTTTGTCAGGTGAACAAAGACTTACAATGAGAGATTCGTTTACTCTTGCAGATAATGTTTTAAAGACGGGTGTTAAGAGCATTGCGGATTTGATTTTGAGAAACGGATTTATGAACGTTGACTTTGCTGACGTTACAACGATTATGAAGGATGCCGGAAAGGCTCATATCGCAATCGGATACGGTGAGGGCAAGGACAAGGCTCAGGACGCTGCAAATCAGGTTATTTCTTCACCGCTTCTTGAAACTTCGATCAGCGGAGCAAGAAGACTTCTTGTTAATATCGTAATGAGTGAGGATATCGTTACAAGTGATATGGACGAGCTTACTCAGATCATTACTCAGGCGGTTGATCCTGACGCTACGATCATCTTCGGTGCGGATTATACTCCTGACGCTACGGATTGCATAAGCGTAACAGTTATTGCTGCTGACTTTACTGATGACACAAAGAGATTTAGCTCTGCTGCTTCATCAAAGCTTGATTCGGAGGCAATGGCTAAGGCCGGTGTTAAAGCACCTAATAATCCTGATTACTACGACGACATTTTTAATATTATTAAGAACAAGTAACATTTGATATTAAGGGCATCTCGCAGGTATTATCGTTGTGAGATGCCTTTTTAACAAGCAGAGGCAAAGTTTTATGACTGATATTAAGAATATAAATACAAGCGAATTAAAACAGGCGGCAAAGTATCTGACTGCAGGGGATAAAATTTTGCTGAGCGGAGTGATTTATACTGCAAGAGATGCTGCGCACAAGCGATTTGAAAAGCTTCTTGATGAAGGAAGAGAGCTTCCGTTTGACCTCCAAACAGCGGTAATTTATTATGCAGGACCAACTCCGGCTCCTGAGGGAAAAGCAGTTGGTGCTTGTGGACCGACGACATCAGGCAGAATGGATAAATTTGCGCCCAGACTGCTTGATCTAGGACTTTTAGCGATGATAGGAAAAGGTGAGAGAAGTCGGGAGGTTAGAGATGCAGTAAAGAGAAATCAGGCAGTATATCTGTGTGCTACCGGCGGAGCAGGGGCGCTTGCGTCAAACTGCATTAAAAGCTGTGAGGTAATAGCGTTTGATGAGCTTGGCTGTGAGTCGGTAAAGAAAATGTATATTGAAAATTTTCCGCTTGTGGTTGCAAACGATTCCTTTGGAAATGATTTGTTTGAAATCGGAAGAAGGCAGTTTGAAAGGGCTTGAGTTATGAACGCTTTTGACTGGGGAATTTCAGATGAAGATCTTATAAGACAAGCTAACAGCGATGGAGCTTTTTCAGAGATCATATCAAGATATAAGAAGATAGCGGAAATAAAAGCGAGAAAGCTTGGCGGCAAAAGAAGTGAAGCAGAGATAAGCGATCTCATAGACGAGGGAGTTATTGCTGTTTTTTATGCTGTCAGAACTTATGACGAGAGTAGGGGTGTACTCTTTTCTACCTATGCAGACACTTGCATAACAAACAGAATAATCACCACGCTTGAAAAACAGAACCGTATAAGAATGAAAGAATCGGACGATGCTTTGTCATGCGAAAAAAGTATAGAGGTAAAAAGTCCAGAAAGTATTCTTATAGAGCGTGAACGTTTTGATGAAGCAATGAAAAGAGCTTCTAAGAAATTGTCGGGTATGGAGCTTTCGGTGCTTCAGCTGTATCTTCAGACTGAGAGCTATAAGATCATCTCCGAAAAGTTTGGTATTTCTGAAAAAGCTGTTGACAATGCAATGCAGAGGGTTAGAAAAAAGCTTAAATCTGTTTTGTCAAAGGAGATTTAAACAAAAAATAAATTGCAATATATCATAACAGGTCTTTAATTAACATATGGCCATATAGCTTAAAAAGAGCGTTGTAAATCTTTCGAGGTAACAAAGGTGTCGGTTTAAGTCCGACTTGGCTAATAAATTTAAGCGAGGGAAAATGGTATGTTTCAAGACAAAACATTAGTCTGCAAGGACTGCGGCAACGAGTTTACTTTTACCGCCGGCGAGCAGGAGTTTTATGCTGAAAAAGGCTTTGAAAACGAGCCTTCAAGATGTAAAGCTTGCCGTGACGCTAAGAAGTCAAGAGTCAGACAGTCAAAAGAGTATTTTACAGCGACTTGTGCAGCTTGTGGAGGAGAAGCGAGAGTTCCTTTTAAGCCAAGCGAGGACAGACCTGTATATTGCAGCGATTGCTTTGCTAAAATGAAAGAAGCAGAGTAGAGAAGACGAAGCGGATTTATATATCCGCTTCTTTTCTTTTGTTTGACTTTTCCCCTGATTTAATATATACTGTTTTTATTATATCTAGTATTGGTGATGAAATGAAAAAAATTACGGCAATATTAAAATCTGAAATTATTATAGCGGCTGTTTCATGGCTTTTATCTTTTATTGTTATGACTGTGTGCTGGGTTGCCCGAATTAAAGGAAGCTATTTAAATTATTACACAGGAATTATGATAACAGCTTTTGCAGCGATCTTTTTTACGCTGAATGCAATATATGCGGTCGTTTGGCTTATAAAAAACACAAAGAAAAAGCGTCTTTTAAATTACCGTGATGAAAACGGATACAGTGACGAATATTTTGAAGCCTTGCAGGATAGGCTTAATACAAGTGCAAAGTTTTCGGCTGTTTTTAAAAACGCATTGCTTTTGTGCGGCGAGTATGCAGATGCAAGCAGATTTGATAAAGCGCTGGAAGCTATTAGGATTATAGACGGCGATAGATGCAATACTTCCCAAAAATCAAGGCTTGCCTCGGAATATTTGAAAATATATTCGTTAATGAAAGACGAAGAGAAGGCGAAGAGCTTATACATTGTTTTAAATGAAATTTTATTTTCGGCAAAGCTTAGGGACGATGTCTTGGCATATGCCGAGTATTCAAAGTTGCTTTATTTTTATCTTGCAAATGATTATGAACAAGCGATAAAAAGCGCATCCCTGACAATCAAAATGTCGGATAGCAAAAAGCTTAAAACTGATGCTGGGTTAATGCTTGCTCTGTCGAGCCTTAAAAGCGGTGATAAGGAAGTCGCAAAGCGTTATGCAGGTAAGTTCAGTAAATACATATCAACTCCGGCACAAAAAGAAAATCTTTTGTCTTTGATGACAGCAATCGAGAGGGCTTACGGAATATGAATATAGACAAATTTAAGGGATATATTTTTGATCTGGACGGAACGCTGCTTGATTCATTTGGGGTTTGGAATACCGTTGATGAGCTTTTTTTAAGCAAAAGAGGATTTGAAGTTCCGAGTGATTACTCAAGAGAGATCTCAGCACTCGGATTTGATGCGGCAGCTGATTATACTATTAAAAGATTTGGGCTTGATGATAAAAAAGAGGATATAATAAAAGAGTGGAACAGTATCGCCGCCTTGCTTTTTGCAAATGATGTTAAGCTGTTTGACGGTACAAAAGAATATCTTTTTAAACTTAAACAGAGCGGCAAAAAGCTCTCGATTGCAACGGCTTCGCATAACGAACTGCTAGTTCCTTGCCTTAAAAATAACGGTATCTATGAACTTTTTGATGCGATTGTAACGGTATATGAAGCTAAAAAAGGTAAAAAGCATCCGGATATTTATTTAAAATGTGCTGAGAAAATGAAGCTTAAGGTATCGGAATGCGTTGTGTTTGAAGATGTTCCGATTGCGATTTCATCAGCAAAATCCGCAGGATTTAAAACGATTGCGCATTTAAGTCACGGAAATATTGCTGATCATGAAGAATTGATAAAGCTAAGCGATAAAACGATAGAAGGATATGAAAAACTATGAAAGAAGTAATATTAAATGCCAAAATGAAATCGGAGCAAACAGTTGACACTTCAAAAACGGCAGCGTATGTCGGAAGCGGAACGGCAAGAGTTTTTGCTACTCCTATGATGGTTGCGCTAATGGAAAATGCGGCGCTTAAGTGTCTTAATCAATTTTTAGACGAGGGCGAAACGAGCGTTGGAATATATATTGCGGCGACACACGTTTCAGCAACTCCTATGGATATGGACGTTTATGCAATAGCAGAAATAGTGGGAGCTGAGGGAAGAAAAGTGGATTTTAAAATAACAGCATATGACAAATGCGGAGTAATAGGAGAAGCAGAGCATTCAAGAGTTGTTGTGTATGGCGAAAAATTTGAAAATAAGGCTAACGAAAAGCTTAAGAATGTTTGATGTTTATAATCGGAGGCGGACAAAAAATGAAGACAGCTATTGTTTTTGAGGGCGGTGCAAGCAGAAGTTTGTTTTCCTGCGGAGTGATGGACGTTCTTTTGAAAAATGAGATTTACAGCGATTATGTAATTGGCGCTTCTGCCGGAATTTCAATGGGAGTTTCATATACGTCACGTCAGTATCGCAGAAATTATGAAATAACTAAAAAATATATGTCGGATAAAAGATATATGGGAGCAAGTCACCTTATAGATAGAAAGAATAAGAGTTATTATAATCTTGATTTTGTGTTTGATGAAATCCCAAATAAACTGATTCCTTTCGACTATGAATCATATGAAAAATATAAAGGAAACTGTATTGCGGTTGTGACAAACGTAAATACAGGAAAACCTGAATATATAGAAGTAGAGGCTGAGGACAAAGGCTTTACCGCTTTACGGGCAAGCTGTGCTTTGCCGATATTGTTTCCGATGATTGAAATAAACGGAGAAAAGTATCTTGACGGCGGAATTTCTGATGCTGTGCCGTATGAAAGGGCCATTTCGGACGGCTGTGATAAGGTGATAGTCGTTTTAACAAGAGAAAGAGGATACATAAAGAAAACCGATCCTTCTGTTAAGCTTGCTTGTAAGCTTTACAAAAAGTATCCAGGACTTTGCGAATGTCTTAAAAACAGAGCGCAAAACTATAACGAGCAGATAAAAAGGCTTAGGGAGGCTGAAAATTCAGGAAAGGTTTTTGTAATAGAACCGCTTTCCACAATGGGAGTCAGAAGAACTGAGAAGCGTTGGAAAAAGCTGTTGCCTCTCTATAATCACGGTGAAGAGATGACCGAGCTTAAGCTGCGTGTGTTAAAAAAATATCTGGAGGAATAGAGATGCCTTATAAAATAATCATTGCAGCAGTTATATTATTTATTAGTATATTTGTGGTATATCATAACACACGGCTTAAAACAACCTCTAAAACGCTGACTATAAAAAAACTTCCAAAAAGCTTTGACAGCTTAAAGATTGCAGTCATATCTGATCTCCATAAAAAAAGCTTTGGAAAAAGCAATTACAGACTTATTAATCTAATAAAAGAAGCGTCCCCCGATATGATATTTTTCCCAGGAGATCTTATAAGCCGGTTTGAAACCACAATCAAATCGCATACTGAGCTTGTTTTAGCTCTTTCAAAAATTGCACCTGTTTATTATACCTACGGAAATCATGAGGTTGATGCCGAAGAGGATATGCGGGAGCAGATTAAAAAGCTTCCTATGACATTTCTTTTAAACGAAGCTGTAAAAATAGAAAAAGGCAGCGAATTTATAAATATTGCAGGTGTTTATTTTGAGTCAGAATACTATAGAAACAAAAGCGGGGGATACAGAAATCTTCCATCGGTAGGTTTTGAGGACATTCAAGATCGAATCGGTGATAAGCCTGAGGGCTTTACGCTTCTTTTGGCGCACAACCCCGATTATTTCCCTGCATATGCAAAGTGGGGAGCTGATATAACCTTCAGCGGACATGTTCACGGCGGAGTTGTCAGAATAGGAGGAAAAGGACTTTTACACCCTGAACGAAGATTTTTCCCGACATACTCGGCAGGCATTTACAAAATTGGCGACAAAGTGCTTGCGCTTACAGCAGGACTTGGAAAATTCAGGTTGTTTAATGCGTCTGAGGTTATGATTATTACTCTTAAAAATGAATTTTATAAATAACAAAATGCACCGTAGGCATTACTTGCGGTGCATTTTACTATTTAGCTTTTGTTTAACAGATTATTAAGTTTGTCATGATTTGTCGAAGAATGTCTTACAATATGGTTGTTCTCACAATGCATCAAAGTTGGTTTTGTTAGAAATTCACAAAATTTTTAAATAATATTCAAAAGTAATTGACATAATAAGGTAATAATGTTAAAATATAGTTGCAGATATATTTGCAGTTGCCAGTGAATTTAAGCTTACCACTGCTTGAAAACTAAGGAATTTATAATTGACTGGAAATGGAGGGCAAAAATGAAACGTAACATCAAAAATATTGTAATGTCGTTTGGATTAAGCGTATTATTATTGTTTACTATGTCATCAAACATGGCGTGGGCAGATGATAAAAGTGCAGATAATATACAACATTATGTTGTATATAGCAAGGATTTAACAACAGGTGTGGAAGAGTATGAAACCCTTAGTTTTAATCCTTATGAGATGTGTGAAGATACTCAAGGATATGTACCAGTTGGAGATGAAATGATTAGCAATACCGAATGCGATGTTTCCCCAAATTCGGTTATCGGAAGTGATACCAGACAGGAAATTATGAAAACATCTGATTTTCCGTATAAAGCTATTTGTAAGGTAGTAACAACATGGTATAATACGAAGTATGGAACTGTTAAAGGACATGGAACAGGATTTATGATTCATAATTACTATATGCTTACAGCAGGGCATAATATTTATGAACCTGAATTTGGAGGATACTGCGATAAAGTAGAGGTATACCCGGCAAGAAATAGGATTTACGCACCATATGGGCCTTATAATGGAGTTGAAGCAAAAGTCACAAATGAGTTTGTTGAGGATGTTGATGATCAGGCCGAGGATTGGGCACTGGTTAAACTAAATAGTGACGTTGGCTCCACTACAGGGTACTTCGGTTTGGATATAAGTACAAACGGATATGATTTGCTGCAAAAAAATATAAGTGTAACAGGATATCCTATGGATAAATCAGATGGTGGTGTAGGAATGTGGAAGGGTACGGGAACTGTAAAAACTCAAAATATGTATGAAATAGGATATACTTGTGATACATATAAAGGGGATAGTGGTTCGCCGGTATATCTTTCTAACAATAGGGTAGTCGCTATTCATGTTAGAGGGATTAATCCAACTAATGATTATAATGAGGGTACGAAAATTAACTCGAAGGTATCCGGTCTTATTAATTTATGGATACCTTAATGGGGAGGGCTTTGCCATGAAAATAAAAATTATTGCTTTAGCATTTCTTTGTATGCTTATGCTGGTAGGCTGTACGGAAGATTCTTCGTCAGAAAAATCTAAGACAACAAGCACAACCCCTACAACTACTACCGCTCACGAAGACATTTCATTTGAAGCTACGGTGATTAAAGCGGATGACGGACATGTTGGTTTGATAGAGTCTGACTATGTCATAGATTCTGCTAACGGTAAAATAGGTAAGGCGCGTCTGGAATACGATGACAGCGTTGAAGTTGATTCTGACATTAAAGAATGGGATAAAATAAAAATTACTGTATGGGGAGATGTTATAGGAATGAAAGAATCATATCCTCCTATTATATTTGATATAAAGAGCATTGAAAAAATAGGCGAAAGTAAAGAAAACTCTTTTGAAGCTACAGTGATTAAAGCGGATGACGGATATATTACGTTGGTAGATGCTGAATTATCCTACGGTAACGGAGAGAAAGTCGGTGAGTCAAGACTTGAATGCGATGACAGCGTTGAGATTCCTTCTGATATTGAAGAGGGCGACAAATTAAAGGTTACTGTTGGGCAAGATTTCTCAATTATAGAAACTGGTCCTCCGATTATAACCAATATAAAGAGTATAGAAAAAATAAGCTGAATTTAAATCAAGTGATACAGAGAGCAGATTTCTGCTCTCTTTTTTGTTGTTAAGCAAAATCACCGCAGTGTATAACTGCGGTGATTTTCATCTTGATATTTATATTAACTTAGTGCCTTCGTTGTCTATGTGAAATAGCTTTACGTCCCAACCGTTCAAGCCTTCTGTTTCAAGCGAAAACTTTACTTTACCTGTGAAAAATTCGTTTTCTTCATCAACGACCGCCATAACTGTCGGACCCGCTCCGCTTATGTATGCGGCATATGCTCCGTGATTGTAGGCTATGTCAAAAACTCGACGGCAGTTTGGAATAAGCTCCATTCTGTAAGGCTGATGAAGTCTGTCGTGACAGGCGGTTCGCAGGTTTTCAAATTTTCCCGTAAGAAGTGAAGCAGAGAAAAGCGCTGCGCGTGAAAGGTTATAAACAGCGTCTTTATGCGAAATTTCTTTCGGAAGGCAAGCTCTTGCTTTTTCGGTTTTAAGCTCAAAATCGGGTATTATCGCAACAAACTTAAGTCTGGTGTTTACCTCTTGCTTAACCCAGTGAACCTTTCTGCCGTCAAATACTGCCGTTACGATTCCGCCTAAAAGGGCAGGAGCGGTATTGTCCGGATGTCCTTCTATCTGTGCGGCAAGATCAACAAGTTCATCTGCTGAAAGAGGGTTTTTCAAAATACTGTTTGCACCTGCAAGTCCTGCAACTATACAAGCAGAGGAAGAGCCGAGTCCTCTTGCCATTGGAATATTGCTCGTTTGTTCAATTTTAAGTCCCGAAAGGGTTTTTCCGCATATCTCAAAAAGATGCGAAGCAGATTCATAAATCAGGTTTGACTTATCTGTAGGAACTTTCAACCCATCAAGCGAGGTTATATCTATAGTATCGCTTTCCTCCATATTTACATAATTGTAGTATGTCATAGCAAGTCCCAACGCATCAAAGCCTGCACCTAAATTTGCGCTCGTAGCGGGAATTCTTAGCTTTATCATTTGCTTTCTCCTTGAACTGAAAAAAGTGTTTACCAGTTTTTATTTTCAATAAGGGGCGCAGCCCCGTTATTTAACGCTTTCAGTGGGAGATACAATCCCCCGCTGAAAAAATTAAGTTGTTTAAAGCGTTCTTATGGTATGGAGTACCTCTATGTCTTCAGCTAAGGATTCGAGCTTTTGGTCTATTAAAATTTCTGTCATCGAAGAGGTTATAAAAGCAACCTCGTCATCAGGACGGTTGTTACGTTCGATAAATATAGGCTGATCAAAAACGGCCGAGATTTTTGCTTTTACAGTTTCGTCATTGACTTTTGCTCTTACATAAACAGCAGTTTCAGCTTGCTTGTGAGAAACTGTTTGTTTTTTTTCATTCTGCATATCCCACGAAACAGTAAGAGGTCTTTCTCGGTGAACAAGTGCATCAATAAGATCTCCTACAACAGCAGAAGCTGTCGGAAGTTTACCTGCTCCCTGACCGTAGAAAACAACATCTCCTACGCCGTTTCCTGTAACTGAAATTGCATTATAAACGCCGTCCACATGAGATAAAAGACTGTTTTCAGGAATGAGCCTTGGGCAAACCATAACAGCAAGCTTTCCGTTTTCAAGCGGGGTTGAAGAGCCGATAAGCTTGATTCGGTATCCTGCATTTTGAGCATACTCAACGTCCTCCGGAGTTATTTTTGTAATTCCTTCGCAGTAAGCCTCGTCAGGGTAAATGTGGCTTCCCGAAGCGAGAGATGCCAAAATGCAGATTTTTCTGCAAGCATCGTGTCCCTCCACGTCCGCTGTAGGATCAGCTTCTGCAAAGCCGTTTTCCTGAGCAAGCTTCAAAGCATCGTCAAAGCTCATCTGATCCTTTATCATCTTTGTAAGGATAAAGTTTGTCGTTCCGTTTAAAATACCTGAGATCTGTTCGATTTGGTTTCCGGCAAGACATTTATGAAGCGGTCTTATTATAGGGATTCCTCCGCCGACAGACGCTTCAAAAAGATAGCTCGCATTATGCTCTTTTGCAACCTTAAAAAGCTCCGCTCCCTTCTGTGCAACAAGCTCTTTGTTTGATGTTACAACGCTTTTTCCTTTTTCTAAAAGCTGCTTTGTAAATTCATATGCAGGGTGAATTCCGCCGATCACTTCAGCAACAGCTTCAACCTCGGGGTCGTTTAAGATGTCATTAAAATCCTTTGTATGCTTACCCTTATAAGGACTGTCAGGAAAATCTCTGAGATCTAAAATATATCCGAGATCCACATCTCTTCCTATTTTTTTTGTAATTGATTCACGGTTCTTTTCAAAAAGCTCGACTGTTCCGCTTCCTACAACACCGTATCCTATTACTGCGTATTTGCTCATTAGTTTTTACCATCCTTTCAACTTATGTCATGAAAAGGCGAGAATCTATTCGCCTGAAATTATTTTTACGTCAACCACCCCGTAGGTATTTAAAAGCATTTCTTTTATATTATATGATGAAGCGTCAGCCTTTTCCATTCGGACTGATATTGTAACGCTTGCCACAGAATCAACAGGAATATTTTGATTTACCGTAAGAATGTTTACTCCGCTTTCGTATAGAGAGGAGATGATTCCCGATAAAACACCCTTTTCGTCCTTTAATACAAGATACAGAGATAGAATTTTGCTCTGCATTTTTTCTTCGTATCCGAAAACGCAGTCCTTATATTTATAGTATGCGCTTCTCGATATTCCAACCGCCCTGCAAGCGTCAGAAGAACTTTTAGCATCTCCGCAGGCTTTCATCTTTTTTGCGGCTAATACCTTTAATATAATATCAGGAAGGACTTTAGTGTTGACAACAACCAGCTTCTCATTGCCGTTTTGAATATTATTCATAAGTCCACCTCCTGTATACAACTGTTCTCGCAATAGATACAACTATATCACATTTTTATGTTTAAGTCAAGATGTATTTTTGCTTATACAAAAACTAATATATACATTTTTCAGGTCGTTTATGTTAGTATGTTTCAATAATTTGGCTGAGCGTTTTATTAACAAAATGTAAAAAATGAATTTTGCGAAAATAAATCCTGCAAAATTTGTTGCCAAATACTGATGCTTATGGTATTATATTAGTGCTGTATGAATTGCGAATTAACGTAATCTCGCATTTTTACAAAAAATTTATTTATTGGGAGGACTTGAACAATGGCGTTTAAGAACGAATACCTTGCAAAGGTATATGAAAAGGTGTGTGCAAGAAACCCTGGCGAAAATGAATTCTTGCAGGCAGTAAAAGAGGTTTTAGAGAGCTTTGAACCTGTTGTAGAAAAGGATAAGAGCTATGAAACTAACGGAATTATTGATAGAATAGTTGAGCCTGAAAGATTTATTCAGTTCAGAGTTTCATGGGTTGACGACAACGGAAATGTACAGGTAAACAGAGGCTTCAGATGTCAGTTTAACTCTGCTATCGGTCCTTATAAGGGCGGACTCAGACTTCATCCTTCAGTTTGTGCATCTGTTATCAAATTCCTCGGATTTGAGCAGATCTTCAAAAACAGCTTGACAGGTCTTCCGATGGGCGGCGGAAAGGGCGGCTCTGACTTCGATCCTAAGGGTAAGAGCGACGGAGAGGTTATGAGATTCTGCCAGAGCTTTATGACAGAGCTTTCTAAGCACATCGGCGCTGATACAGACGTTCCTGCCGGAGATATCGGAACAGGAGCAAGAGAGATTGGATATATGTTCGGTCAGTATAAAAGACTTAGAAATGAGTTTACAGGCGTGTTGACCGGTAAGGGCTTAAGCTACGGCGGTTCGCTTGCAAGAACAGAAGCTACCGGCTACGGCGTATGCTATTTCACAGAAGAAATGATGAAATGTATGAAGAACGAGAGCTTTGAGGGCAAGACTGTTGTTATTTCCGGTTCGGGTAACGTTGCTATCTATGCTACTCAAAAGGCAACTGAGCTTGGCGGTAAGGTTGTTGCTCTTTCTGATTCTAACGGATATATTTATGACAAAAACGGAATCAACCTTGATGTTGTTAAGCAGATCAAAGAGGTTGAAAGAGGAAGAATTAAGGAATACTGCGACAGAGTTGAGGGCGCAGAGTATCACGAGGGCTGCTCAGGTATCTGGACAATTCCTTGCGACATCGCTCTTCCTTGTGCTACACAGAACGAGCTTGACGGCGATGCAGCAGCAACTCTTATCAAGAACGGCGTAATTGCGGTTTCTGAGGGTGCTAATATGCCTTCTACTCCTAAGGCTGTTGAGAAGTTCCTTGAAGCAGGCGTTATGTTCGGACCTGCTAAGGCTGCAAACGCAGGCGGAGTTGCTACATCAGGTCTTGAGATGAGTCAGAACTCAGAAAGACTTTCTTGGACATTCGAGGAAGTTGATGCTAAGCTTAAGAACATCATGATCAACATCTTCCACAATGCGTATAACGCTTCTAAGGAATATGACCACGAGGGTAACCTTGTTATGGGCGCTAACATCGCAGGCTTCTTAAAGGTTGCTGACGCTATGAAGTGGCAGGGCGTTGCTTATTAATTCTGAATGCGTAATGCGTAATTATTAATAAAAAATTAAGGCACAGAGGAATTAGTTTTCTTCTGTGCCTTTTTGGTCAATCTTTGTTGGATTCTTCAATATCAATATTATCAAATGCAAAATTCAAGCATTGAATAACCAGCTGATTCAGCGAAATGTTATTTTGACGTGCTATCTTATCAAGTTTTTCTGCTAAGTGCTTCGGCAGATAAAAGGTTTTGCTTACAGATTCAGGCTTTCCTTGTATTTTCAACATTTTTGCACACTCCTATTTATAATTTATTTTCATTAGCAAAACGCTATATTTTGTTTTTGACATCTTTAGATAAAAAACAAATTACTTCTTCAATCGTCGGTTTATCTTTTTTGTGTGGGATTCCTTGCCAGTATGCTTTTACCTTAAGATCATTACTTCTCATTCCCTCATCAAATGCTTTTTGTATCTCCGATCTCACCTCATTAACGCTTATTCCACGATTTACAGCTACTTTTAATAGCACTTTGTTTATCTTTGACCTTTTCATGTCACGCCTCCTTAAACATATTTTAGATATATTTTATATCTAAATTTAACACTTTTTCCCAGTTTAAACATAAAATAGATTCATAATATATTTATCAGCGGAGGTAAGATGTGGCAATAAAGAGTTTGACAATAAGAATTGACAGTGAAATGCTGGATAAACTTCATATTGTTGCCGATTACGAGGGAAGAAGTGCAAAC
>USCU01000004.1 GCA_900553335.1 uncultured Ruminococcus sp.
GTTATGTAGTTTGATATGTTCTGAAAAATAATTCTTATACGAAAGCGTGTGAAAATGCGGAGCTTTGTGTTTAGCTTGAAAGCTTTTTTACGCTGATGCCTTTTTAAATCTCTTCTTATAAATTTAAGAGGAGAAAGGGAAAGCTTGTTGATAAGCACAATAAGCGTTATCAAAAACATTATAATAAGCGGAATAACAGTTGTAAGTATAAAAGCCTCTGCATTCCAAATGGTTTCATACTTCAAAAGACTATAACTGCCGTAATACATTGCGGCACACAAATCTTTAAATACAGTATAACCCAAAATGTTTCCGATAAGAGCACCTGTAACGGTTATGATCATCGGCATGGCAATATAATACCGTACAAGTTCTGATTTTTTGTATCCAGAGGCACGAAGCGTTCCTATAGTGTTTGCTTCTTTTGTGATCGTGTTTGAAATTGTTACCGCAAAAACGAATGCCAGTATTGCAATTATAATATAAAGAAGCATCATCATCATCGCTTTGTCGCCGCCCATATCTTCTCTGGCGAAGGTAATTGCCTGGTTTGCGTATCTCGGAAGAAAGTTTTGAAGCGCAGATATGCTGTTTATTTCAGCCAGAAGATCATCTGATATTTCCTTTTCCTCAGAGTCGTCCTTTGGATCGTTGTGGTATTTCCAGGAATATGAATAGTGATAATGAGTTGTGCCGTAGCTTTCAAATTCCTCTTTGGTCACAATTGCAACCGAGAAATTTACTGAGTCAAACATGGTGTCTGAATTATCTGAAAACAATGTGCTGTAATCCGAAAGCGCAACATATCCTGTTACCTTCTTTTTATTACCCGAAATTTTAATGCTGTCACCGACCGCTATATCGTTGTTTTCGGCAAACATTCTGTCCAGTGCGATTTCGTCTTTTTTATCGGGAAGTTTTCCCTCCATAAGACAAACCTTGTTGACTTCCTTTCTGTTTGCAAATATTCTGACAGTTTTATTGTTTGAAATTTCCTCTTCGACATAATTATTGTTGTAAAGCCTTATGCCAAGCTTTTCTATAGCTTTTATTTGTTCTTCGGTAAGCTCTGAAATTGTTTCAAAATTACCATTTTCAATGTTGTATTTCTCAAAGCTTTCGTCATAGCAGTTTATAAGGCTTCCGTCTGCAACTAAAAAGCCAGATACAAATCCAATAGACAGGATTAAAAGAAGAAGTATGACGATATATTTTCCGATGTCGTCTTTAAGTTCTCTCGGCAGGCGCCGTATCAAAGGGTTTTTCATATATGTATTACTCCCTCTAATTACCATTCAAGCATTTCGGCAGGAGTGATATTTTCGTTCATGTAGTTCTTTCTCACTGCTCCGTCACGAAGCGTTATAACTCTGTTAGCCATATTTTTTATAGCATCGTTGTGAGTTACCATAATAACTGTGCTGCCGTACTTTTGATTTACAGTCTGAATAAGTTTTAATATGTCCTTAGACGTTTTATAGTCAAGCGCTCCTGTCGGCTCGTCACATAGGAGTATATCAGGATTTTTGACAATGGCACGTCCGATTGCAGTTCTTTGCTGCTGACCGCCGGAAAGCTGATTCGGAAGCTTGTGGCGATGCTCGTAAAGACCGAGCGTTTTTAATATATCGTCAACGTCAAGAGGATCATCGCTCAGATATGCTCCGACCTCGATGTTTTCCTTGATATTCAGATTGGGAATAAGATTGTACATCTGGAAAATATACCCCAAATGCTTTCTGCGGTAAAGGGTGAGATGCTTCTCATTCATATCCTTTATTTTGTCACCGTTTACGGAAACATATCCCTCTTCGGCAGTTTCAATACCTCCAATTATATTTAACAGGGTAGACTTTCCTGAACCGGATGGCCCGAGCAGCACGCAGATTTCACCTTTTTCAATTTCTGCATCGATTCCTTTCAGAACCTGCAAACGGTTTTCACCGTCACCGTAAAACTTCTGAAGGTTTTTGATTTGTAAAAACATATTTATTCCTCCTGTTATTTTGTGAACTTAAAATGATCGTCTTATTTTGGCTAAGCGTAAGTTAGCGAAGTCTAACTTGATCGCAAAAAATAAACGGATATCCCGCTTGCAGTTGAGTTAGTGATTGCTAACCCAATAAGTGTACCATATATTTCTGAATATGTCAATATGTTTTAAGATCGAATGTGCAGAATTCCCTCTAAAACCAACAATCCGCCTCTGCGAAGGTTACTTCACAAAAGCGGATTGTCTGCATTTTTCTTCGGGTACAAGAAAAATTGTACATGTAATGTACCGACACATATTGTAACACGCTTTTGAAATATAGATTGTCGAAAAAGGTCGACAACAAAAAATAAATTTCAGATTGGAGAAAAATACTTCTGATAAAAAATTGTTTAATTGCACATAACATGAGTTCGGTTTTTGTAAGTTATGTAGAAAAAACTGTTAAAAATTAATTTACATATTGCCAATGGAATAAAGATGTGATATACTAAGCGTAGAATAACAATTCAGTCTTATGAATGGCTGAAGGAAGGGAATTAGTATTATGAATGAAAATGAAAATGTTCAGAATTTAAACGGATCTGAAACTCCGGTTGAAGAGCAGGCTGCGGCTCAGCCTACATCAAATGAAAACCCTCAGCCGCAAGTACAGTATGTTTATACCCAGAGTACTGTAAATAAGCAGAGCTTTGATTTCGGAAAAGAGATGGGAAATACTTTTACCGATGCGTTGGGTGTTTTGAAAGCACCTGCTGATTTTATACCGAAATATGTCGGTAAATCAAGTGTTATAGCGTCTTTGACAATTACTGTTATTTACGCTATTGTAAGAATAATTTTTGGAATGATCAATACGGCTATCGTTTACAACGGAGCATATTCATATTATACTTCTGGATTTAAGGCATTAAGATTTGTCGGAAGCTTTTTCTCGGAGCTTTTAATCGCAGCGGCAACAATGGCTATCATTGCGGCTCTCGCAATGGCTTGCGGCAGTGTGTTAGGAAAGACGAAGGTATCGTTTATAAAGGGACTTTCAATAGCTTCTCTTTATGTTATTCCTGTAATTCCGGCAGTTATACTTAACTTCTTGTTCGGACTTGCAAGCATCGGTTTTGGCTCTCTCTTTATGTTCCTTGCACAGGTGATCGGAATCATCTTTGTTGCAATGGCACTTAAGAGTGAGGTGAAGGATGATAACAAGCTTCCATATGCAGTAGCTGTTATATTCTTCTGCGTAAGCTTAGCACAGTGGATTTTGGCATTTATTTAATTTTTGAATTTGTTCGCTAAAAGTAATTAAATCCCTAAACCTGAAGGTTTGGGGATTAATGTTTTTACACCCTCGTTTCGCTTGTGATAAAGGGTATAAGCCTTAAATTAAAGGCATATACTGGAATTACGAAATCAATGAGAAAGAGGGGTTTGTATGATAGTCAAAACCATAAAAGTTAAAAAGCTCGGAATTGTAATTGCTTCTCTTGTTGCGGCGGCTTTGTTTATATTCTTAGTGGTATACGGAGTTGCTCATGCTTATTCTGATGAGTGTATTTCGCTTGACACAGAGGTTTTAAGACAGGATTTTATAAAAGATCTGGGTTGGGAAACAGACGGAGAGTATACAAGCAGCAAGGCAGTAACAATTCCCGTCGAATTCGGAGACGTTTATGATGAATATAACGAAATTCAGAAGGAGCAGGGATTTAATCTCGAAAAATACAAGGGTAAGGATGTAGAGATTTATAGTTATGAGATAAAAAATTATCCGGGCGATAAGAAAAATGTTTTTATCAATCTTATAACCTTCGAGGGAAAACTTATAGGAGGAGATGTGTCGAGCAACGAGCTTGACGGATTTATGCAGGGACTGAAAAAAGCTGGATAGTAAAAGGATGTGCGGATGTGTCTAAAATTTTAAGGCTTGACAGGTTTGTGTCAAATCAGGTTTTTGAGATTTCAAGAAGCGAGGTAAAGCTTCTTTGTAAAAAGGGAAGAATTACGGTAAACGGAAAGCCGTCAAAGGCAGATATGAAGATCGATGCTGAAAGGGATATTGTATCGGTTGACGGTGAAAGAGTTGAATACAAAGAGCATGTTTACATAATGCTTAATAAACCGAAGGGTTATGTATGCTCAACAAAGGATGGGGATAGTCCGACGGTTTTGGAGCTTGTACCGAAAGAGCTTTTCAGGGAGGGGATCTTTCCCGCAGGAAGGCTCGATAAGGACACGGA
This sequence comes from uncultured Ruminococcus sp., assembly GCA_900553335.1. Lineage (GTDB taxonomy): Bacteria > Bacillota > Clostridia > Oscillospirales > Ruminococcaceae > UMGS1601. Next base: position 4,231 of record USCU01000004.1, read on the forward strand.
GGGATTTGTTCTGCTTACTGATGACGGAGAGCTTTCGCACAAAATGCTTTCTCCGAAAAACCATGTCGACAAAAAATATTATGTTGAGCTTGAGGACGATATAAACGACGGCACCGATGTGCTGTTTGAAAACGGAGTAATAATCGACGGAAATGAAAAATGTATGCCCGCAAGGCTTATAAGAATAGATGGAAGCAGCCGATCATGCTATTTGGTTTTACATGAGGGAAAGTTTCATCAGGTTAAGAGAATGTTTGCTTCGGTGGGGAATAAAGTTGTGTATCTTAAGCGAGTTAGCATTGGAGGGCTTGAGCTTGACAATAAATTGCCTATTGGTGAATGTTTAGAGATTTTGCACAAAGATGCACATAAACTTTTGGATAGAATATGAAATTGGTGAAAAACTTTCGTTAATATGAATAATTTACAGTTGTAAAGTTTAGTCAATTCTACACTTGAAATTTGCCTTCTCAACTGATATTATAATAGTGGAACAATTTTAGTAGATTGATTTTCTATTATTTTATTAGGAGGTTTTGATAAATGGCAAGTGTTACACTTAAAAACATTTACAAAAAGTATCCGGGAAATGTTGTAGCTGTTACAGATTTCAACATTCAGATCAAGGATAAAGAGTTTATTATTCTGGTAGGACCTTCCGGATGCGGAAAATCGACAACATTAAGAATGATTGCGGGACTTGAGGAAATCAGCGACGGAGAGCTTTACATTGGTGAAAGACTCGTAAACGATATCGCCCCTAAGGACAGAGATATTGCAATGGTTTTCCAGAACTACGCTCTTTATCCGCACATGACAGTATTTGAGAACATGGCTTTCGGACTTAAGCTCCGTAAAGTTCCTAAGGATCAGATCGCTAAGAAGGTTGAGGAAGCTGCAAGAATTCTTGACATTGCTCATTTGCTTGACAGAAAGCCTAAGGCTTTGTCAGGAGGACAAAGACAGAGGGTTGCGCTTGGCCGTGCTATCGTTCGTGAACCGCAGGTATTCTTACTTGACGAGCCGCTTTCAAACCTTGACGCTAAGCTCCGTGCTCAGATGAGAACAGAGATTTCAAAGCTTCATAAGAAACTCGGTACAACATTTATCTATGTAACTCATGACCAGACAGAGGCTATGACAATGGGTGACAGAATCGTTGTTATGAAGGACGGCTTCATTCAGCAGATTGACACACCTACAAATCTTTACAATAACCCTGTTAATCAGTTTGTTGCAGGATTCATCGGTTCTCCTCAGATGAACTTTATTGATTCAAAGCTTCTTAAGCAGGACGGAAAGTATGTTGTTGAGTTCGGTTCTGAAGATACCAAGACAACAAGAGGCGTTAAGTATACTGTTGAAGTTCCTGAAGCTAAGGCTGACGCTGAGGTTTTAGAGCCTATGGTTGGAAAGGAAGTTGTTTTGGGTATTCGCCCTGAATGTATTCATGATGAAGAGATGTTCTTGTCAACAGCTAAGACGGGAGTTATTGATACAACCGTTGAGGTTACTGAGATGATGGGTGCTGAAACATATCTTTATATTAACTGTGAGGGAATTCCTCTTACAGCAAGAGTTTCGCCTAGATCAACTGCAAGACCGCAGGATAAGATTAAGGTTGCTCTTGATCCTAACAGGATTCACATATTCGATAAGGAAACAGAAAAATCTCTTATCAATTAATAAAAATATCAGCGGGCGGTCGTTATCGGCTGTCCGCTTGTTTGTTGAATAGACAAAAATAAAGGCAAGCGATTAACCTCACTTGCCTTTTGCTTTTCTGTTTTAAATTACTTTGCGTATTCAACCGCTCTGCTCTCTCTGATGAGATTGACTTTTATCTGTCCCGGATAATCCATTTCATCTTCAATTTGCTTAGCGATATCTCTCGCAACAAGCACCATCTTCTCATCGTTGATCTTATCAGGCTGAATAATAATTCTAACTTCTCGTCCCGCCTGAATAGCATATGATTTTTCAACGCCGTCATATGACGTGCAAATTTCTTCAAGCTTCTGCAAACGCTTGATGTAGTTTTCGTAGTTTTCGCTTCTTGCCGCAGGTCTTGCTGCTGAAATAGCGTCCGCTGCCTGTACAAGAGCCGCAACGACGGTTCTGATTTCAACGTCACCGTGATGCGCTTCGATAGCGTGTAAAACGTCAGCGCTTTCTTTGTATTTTTTACATACGTCAACGCCTATCTGAACATGAGATCCTTCAATCTCATAGCTGAGCGCCTTACCGATATCATGCAATAGTCCTGCCCTTCTGGCAAGATTTGCATCAACCCCAAGCTCTGATGCCATCATTCCGGCAATGTGAGCAACCTCAATCGAGTGAGTAAGTACATTCTGTCTGTAGCTTGTTCTGTAGCGAAGTCTTCCGATAAGCTTAACAAGCTCATTATTCAAGCCGTGAACGTTAGTTTCAAGAATTGCTCTTTCGCCCTCCTGCTTGATTTTGTATTCGACTTCTCGTTTTGACTTTTCATACATTTCCTCTATTCTGGTCGGATGAATCCTTCCGTCCTGAATAAGCTTTTCCAGTGTGAGCCGTGCTATTTCTCTTCTTACCTGATCAAAACAGGAAAGTGTAATAGCTTCCGGTGTATCATCAATAATAAGATCGACTCCGGTAAGAGTTTCTATCGTGCGGATGTTTCTGCCCTCTCTGCCTATGATTCTTCCCTTCATTTCGTCGTTAGGGAGAGGTACAACGGAAACAGCGGTTTCAGAAACCTGATCTGCCGCACATCTTGAAATTGCAAGAGAGATATACTGTCTTGCCTTATCCTCACATTCTTCTTTGATTTGTGTTTCATAGCTTTGAATCTTAACGGCTTTCTCGTGAACAAGCTCACTGTCGAGAAGATTAAGCAGATAATCCTTTGCCTGATCCTTAGTAAACTCGGAAATTCTTTCGAGCATTTCAAGTTGGCTTCTCTTAATACGTTCCGATTCTTCAAGCTTCTCGTCAGCCGTTTTGATTTTTGACTGTAAAAGTTCTTCTTTTTTTTCGATGTTCGAAACTTTTTTGTCCAGCGTTTCTTCTTTTTGCTGAAGTCTTCTTTCTTGGCGTGAAACTTCGTTTCTTCTTTCCTTGATTTCCTTTTCGGCTTCACGGCGATTTTTATGAATCTCGTCCTTAGCCTCTACCAAAGCTTCCTTTTTTAAGCCTTCTGCACTTTTCTTAGCGTCCTCGACTATTCTTTTAGCTTCTTCTTCAGCTGAGCCGATCTGCGCCTCTGCTGTTTTTTTTCGGTGATTCTCACCGGCTTTAAACGCAACGAAAAATGAGATGCCGGCACCAAGAACAAGGGCTACTACACACAATAAAATGGTTAGTGTCCAATCCATGATTTTAAGCTTCCTCCTTCTTAGTTAGTATTTTAGATACTTCTCCTCGAAGGCACTATGCTCAATATTAAATTTATATATTCTAACATTTACCCTCGGGAGTAATGTATAAAAAGAGCGATAATATCTATTGACACAACATGACGTTCTGCATACGCCAAAATTGCATAAATACATAATATACAAACTTATTATATCTCAAATACGCTGTCGTGTCAAGACATTTTTGTCCTATTTAAACTAAAAGTGAATGAGATTTTTTATTTCTCTTGACAATTCTGTATGAAAATGTTACAATTGCTTTATAGATAACTTAAATCTAAGATAAAGAAGCCTTATTTGTAAAACCTTTGAAAAAGAGAGAGCGGGACATGGCTGAAATTCCGTTTGTCAAAGAGCAAGTTAGGTACCGCTTTGGAGAGCGTCTAATAAACGCCGTATGCCTGCGTTAAAGGTGAGTTGAGCCGACGCTGAAAACTGCGTTGGAAAGTTGGGTGGAACCACGAGTAATGTCGTCCCGATGTTTGGATATTTTTGCCGAATATCGGGATTTTTTTATTGAGAAGGGAGAATACCATGCTTTCGGTTAAAGCGAAGAAAAGAGGGAGCTTAATCTCATTTGTTCTGTCAACTCTTGTTGAGCTTGGAATAATGGCGGTATTTTTGATAGCCGCTGTTTATAAATCATCTATAACGATGTATGAAGCGCTGCTTTGGGCGATAATAATGTTTGTCGTTGTTTATTGGTCTAACTCCGCATATAATGGAATGTGCATTGATGAAAACGGCAACAGTGTATTATCAAAGAGAACAAGAAAAGTATTTAATGTGATAAGCCTTTTGTCGAGCATTGCTCTTTTTGCCGTTGGAGCGATAGTGTTTATTGATTATTATTTTTATGCTATATTTTAATTGAGAAGGGATGTAAAAAACTATGATTAAACTTACACTTAAGGATGGAAGTGTTCGTGAAATTGAAAACAAGACGAGCGCTGCGGAAATTGTCAAGGGAATAGGTATGGGCCTTTATAAGTCTGCTTGTTCGGTTAAAATAAACGGAGAGGTAAGGGATCTGAGAACTACGGTTGATTCGGACTGTACGTTTGAGGTGTTGACATTTGATGATATTGACGGAAAAAAGACGTTTTGGCATACAGCCTCCCACATTATGGCGCAGGCGGTAAAAAGACTTTATCCTGAAACTCTTCTTGCGATAGGTCCTGCCATCGACAACGGTTTTTACTATGATTTCGACAGAGAAACTCCTTTCACAGAGGAGGAGCTTGAAAAAATCGAAGCCGAGATGAAAAAGATCGTTAAAGAAGGTCTTGAGCTGGAGCAATTTGAGCTTTCGCCTGATGAAGCGATAGAGTATCTTAAGAAACAGGGAGAGATTTATAAGGTTGAACTTTGTGAGGAACACGCAGGCAAGGGAGAACCTATCTCATTTTACAAGCAGGGCGAGTTTACCGACCTTTGTGCAGGCCCTCATCTGATGACAACTTCTCCTGTTAAGGCTATAAAGCTTACTTCCTGCACCGGCGCATACTGGAGGGGAAGCGAAAAGAATAAGATGCTTTCCCGTATTTATGCTGTTGCTTTTCCTAAAGCATCGCAGCTTGAGGAATATTTGAATCTTTTGGAGGAAGCTAAAAAGAGAGATCACAGAAAGCTTGGAAAACAGCTTGGACTTTTCATGATGACTGAAGCAGGTCCGGGATTTCCGTTTTTCCTTCCAAAGGGCATGATACTTAAAAACACACTTTTAAACTACTGGCATGAGCTTCACGAGAGAAACGGCTATCATGAAATATCGACTCCTATAATTTTGAACAGAAGCCTTTGGGAAACCTCCGGCCACTGGGATCATTACAAGGATAATATGTATACGACCGTAATTGACGAAAAGGATTATGCGGTAAAGCCTATGAACTGTCCGGGAGGAGTTTTGGTTTATCAGTCCGAGCCGAGATCATACCGTGATCTTCCGCTTCGTTTAGGTGAACTGGGAATCGTTCACAGACATGAGAAATCAGGTCAGCTTCACGGCCTCATGAGAGTTCGCTGCTTTACGCAGGACGACGCTCACATCTTTATGACTCCCGAGCAGATAAGAGATGAGATAAAGGGTGTAGCGAAACTTATTGATGAGGTATATAATCTCTTTGGGTTCACTTATCACGTTGAGCTTTCTACACGTCCTGAGGACAGTATGGGAAGTGATGAGGATTGGGAAATGGCTACAGATGCTCTGAGAGGAGCGCTTGATGATTTAGGTCTTGATTATGAAGTAAACGAGGGTGATGGAGCGTTCTACGGACCGAAAATCGACTTCCATTTGCAGGACTCTATCGGCAGAACATGGCAGTGCGGTACAATCCAGCTTGACTTCCAGCTGCCGCTAAGATTTGAACTTGAGTACAACGGCGCTGACGGAGAAAAGCACCGTCCTATCATGATACACCGTGTTGCTTTCGGTTCGATTGAGAGGTTTATTGGAATTTTGATAGAGCATTTTGCAGGTGCATTTCCTCTTTGGCTTGCTCCTGAGCAGGTGAAGATCATTCCTGTATCTGACAAGCAAAACGATTATGCCGATGAAGTGTGCAAAAAGCTTAAGGCTGAGGGCATTCGTGTATCCATAGATAAGAGAGCTGAAAAAATGGGTTGGAAAATACGTCAGGCTCAGCTTGAGAAAATCCCTTATATGCTCGTAATCGGTGATAAGGAAATAGAGGCAGGAGCAGTTGCGGTTCGTTCCCGTAAAGAGGGGGATATCGGAGCTATGCCTGTTGACGATCTTGTTGGTAAGCTAAGGGCAGAGATTGAAACAAAATCAAGTAATTAAATTCTATTAAAAACCGTCTGTTCATTTTTTATGTACAGACGGTAATTTTTTACTTTTTTGATTGTTTCCCAAGTAAACTACTGAACAATTTGTGAACAACTTTATCGTTTAAACAAATAAACACCTAATACAGCAAAACTATAGTCTATATTAACGAATTTTGCCAATAATATTTGTTTATAATTGACAAAAATCTGCGGTCGGTTATATAGTAAAACATATGGTGAAAGTCCACAAAAACCTTGACAATGACAAGGGTTTTTGATATAATTATCAATATAAAACTGCATACTTATAGATAAATGTTTGTTCTATTCGCCGAAAATGGAATAAAAAAGCTGGTCTTAATAGTAGCTTTTTACCAATAGGCGAAAAGGCTTATTGTTTTTATTGCTAAAAAAGCAAAATGTACAAAATGCACAAATCAAAAACGTCTACTTTTCTCAGGAAAGGCGGTGAGCGGTTGAGCTGTATATTATCTGCTGAAAATGTTATCAGAGATTTTACAATCGGAGATGGAAATGTAGTTCATGCGTTGAAAAATATAAATATAGAAATAGAACAGGGTAAGCTCACGATTTTAAGGGGCAGATCGGGAAGCGGAAAAACAACGCTTATAAACATACTGGGATGCCTTGACCGCCCGACATCGGGAAAGGTTGTGTTTCTCGATGAGGATGTAACGGCGCTCAGCGATGGCCAGAGGGATGAAAAGCGGCGTTTTGATATGTCGTTTGTATTTCAGTCTGTTGCTCTTATATCCAGCATGACGGGGTATGAGAATGTGGAATTCGGGCTTAGGCTTTCGGGTTATCCTGCAGCAAAGCGTGACGAAAGAGTAAAGGAATGTTTGGCTAGTGTTGGACTTGCGAAAAGAATGCATCACCGTCCTGCTGAAATGAGCGGCGGTGAACAGCAGAGGGTAGCAATAGCAAGAGCGATTGCACACTCGCCTAAAATTATTTTTGCTGACGAGCCTACTGCTGAGCTTGATACGCAGACTTCTTTATATATAGTAAAGCTTTTTAAGGAGCTTGTGGAAAAAGAGGGTATGACAATCGTGATGACAACTCATGATCCCAGTATGATAGATGTAGCTGATAGGGTTTACACATTAGAGGACGGTGAGATTGTTGAGTGATGTGTTAGTTGATGATCAAAATATATCCGGCGCTGATGACGAATATATGATAAGATGTGAAAACCTCGTAAAAATTTATAAAACAAGCGAGGTTGAAGTCGTTGCCCTTCAGGGACTGGATCTTGATGTTAAGCGCGGAGAACTGATGGCAATAGTCGGAAATTCCGGAAGCGGAAAGAGTACGCTTTTGAATATGCTCGGAGGACTTGATAAACCGAGTGCGGGAAGTCTTACTGTTGACGGCAAAAATCTTTTGAAGTTTTCCGACAGAGATTATATGGATTACAAAAGAAATACGGTCGGCTTTGTGTGGCAGAACAACGCCAGAAACCTGATACCGTATTTGACGGCAGTTCAAAACGTTGAAATGCCGATGCTGTTAAAAGGCTCTAAGCAGAGGCGTGAAAGAGCGCTTGATCTTTTAAATAAAGTGGGACTTTCGCACCGTGCAAATTCAAGGCTCGATCAAATGTCGGGCGGCGAGCAGCAAAGAGTAGCTATAGCTATCGCTCTGGCGAATTCGCCTAAGCTATTATTGGCTGATGAGCCGACGGGTGCTGTAGATACGAAAACCTCAGAAGCAATTCTTGAAATTTTCAAGGAGCTTAACAGAACCGAAGGTCTTACAATAGTAATAGTTACTCACGACGTTAAGCTTTCAAAGCATATCGACAGAGTAGTTGCTATCAGGGACGGAAGAACAAGCTCTGAGATCATAAGAAAAAAATCTTATGCGGAGGAGCTTGATGATCTCGGAGGAAATCTCGGTGAGGTTGATTCGGATCAAATCGAAGAACAGGAGCCGCAGCATGAAGAGCTTATTGTTCTTGACCGTTCGGGACGGCTTCAGATCCCGAAGGATTATCTTGAAACGCTCGGAATAAAGGGCGGAGATAAATTGAAGGTTGAGCTTGATGAGGAAAACGAAAAAATCCTTATTTTTAAATCGACCTGATAAATAACGTTTTCACCCGTAAGAGGGAAAAATAAATCGGCAAATACATTTTATAAGGAAGGTGGATACACTGTGAAACACAAACATTTGAAAAGAGTTTTGGCTTTATCTCTTGCTTTGGCAATGGTTGCTTCGTCGGCTACCTTTGTATATGCAGATGATGACAAGCAAAACACATCAATTGTTGCTTCCGATTCTGCTGAGGATATTGACAGCGAAGCGGAAGGAGCGTCTTCTGATACTCTTTCGTACACCGAGTACCGTGCAAAGTATAAAGACACCGAGCGTCCGGAAGTATCTGACGACGAAGGTTATATTTACTCAAGTGAAAAGCAGCCAAAATATACAGGCAGCTCGGATGCTGAGCTTTCGGTTGAAGAGGTTGACGGAAGAACTGCTCTTAAATGGGCTAATCAGATCGGAAGCGTAACATTTCCTGTAACCGTAAAGGAATCGGGAGTTTATGCGATAAAGATTAATTACGAGGCCTTGGCAGGAGGAACTGACGGCATTGAATTTGATTTTCAGATTGACGGAGCTTCTCCTTACGATACCGCTTCAAGAGTTACCCTTGCAAAAAGATGGGTGAACAAAGAAGATATAAAGCAGGACGCTAACGGCAACGATATAAGACCGGGACAGGTTGAGATGGTTTGCTGGCAGGAGGAGTTTTTAAAGGACGGCGACGGACTTTACGGTGATGCACTCTGGTTTTACTTTGAAGCCGGAGAACATACGGTAACTTTGGAATCTGTAAAGGCTCAGTTTGCTATAGAGAGCATTAAGCTTGATCAGGAGCCGACAACTGAAGCGTATTCCGCTCCTAGTGATTCAGAGCTTGAACAGAATAAGGACGCTGATGTAATTACTGTTCAGGGTGAGGCTGCAATTTATAAGTCTGACAGAACTCTTTATCCTACAAATGACAGAAACTCGTCCGTTACTCAGCCTTCAGATCCTACAAAGACAAAGTATAATACAATAGGTTCGGGAAACTGGACAAAATCTACACAGGCAATTACATGGGAATTTGAGGTCAAAACCGCAGGTTATTATAAAATAGGTATAAGAGGAAGACAAGATCAGATGAGAGGCTTTTATTCAAACAGAAAGCTGTTCATCGACGGAAAGATTCCAAACACCGAGAGCGGTCAGATTAAATTCTATTACTCTACCGACTGGCAGGTAACAACTCCTCAGGACAAAAACGGAAACGATATGTATTACTACCTCGAGGAAGGCAAACATACGATGACGCTTGAGGCATTGCCGGGAGAAATCGGAGATATAATGGCGGAGCTTGATTCGCTTGTTTATGAAATAACCGGTTATTACAGAAGAATCCGTCAGATCACAGGTCCTGATCCTGATGAATATAACGACTATCAGATTGATAAGGTTATTCCTGAAATTGTTGATGAGTTCAAAAGATTCGCTGAAGAGCTTAGAAATAAGAAGGACGAGATCGAGGGACTTTCTGGAACAGGCGGTTCAGAAGCTATTACTCTTGAAAAAATGGCGCTCGTTCTGAATAATTGTGCAGACAGACCAACAAACATTCCTTCAAATCTTTCTCAGATAAAGGATAACATTACATCAGTATCTTCGTGGATGAGAGAGTACAGAGGACAGCCGCTTGAAATCGACATGATAGAGATTGCTCCTGCTTCAAAGGATTTTACTCCTGTTGACGAGGGATTTTTAGATAGCTTGGCATTTGGATTCAAGTCGTTTATCGGTTCGTTCTTTGAGGATTACAATTCGCTTTCAAGCGACAGCGAAAATTCAATGGTATGCTGGGTTTCTCTCGGACGAGATCAGGCTCAGATTGTAAATCAGCTCGTTGAGAGCAGTTTCAATCCAAACAGTGATACAAAGGTTACTGTAAACCTTGTTCAGGGAGGTATCGTTGAAGCTACATTGGCAGGAAAAGGTCCTGACATCGCTTTGTTTATCGGAGGCGACTTCCCTATACAGCTTGCTGCCCGTGACGTTTTGACAGACCTTTCAAAATTTGACGATTATGATGATATAACGGGAAGATTTCAGGAAAATGCTACAGTTTTGTATGAATATAACGGAGGAACATACGGACTTCCTGTAAGCCAGTCGATCCCGATGATGTTCTACAGAGAAGACATTTTAGCGGAATATGGAATTGACGCTGAAAAAGATGTTCAGACATGGGACGATCTTATAAATGTGCTTCCGGTGCTTCAGAGTAATTATATGGAGGTTGGACTTGTACTTCCTATTACTCAGAACACTTCAGCAAACGGTACGGCAGTAGTTTCTACAACAGTTGAAACGGGTAATACCTTTGCAATGCTCATGCTTCAGCACGGACTTAACTATTATACAGAAGATCAGTCGCAGACTACATTTGACGATCAGACGGCAATTGATGCATTCAACACATGGACGAAGTTCTATACTACGTATTCTTTCTCACAGCAGTATGACGGATTTACCAGATTCAGAACAGGAGATATGCCGATTTTAATTCAGCCGTATACCTTCTTCAATCAGGTTACTGTATCTGCTCCGGAGATTAAAGGATGCTGGGGAATGACTTCAGTTCCCGGAACTCTTAAGGAGGACGGAACTATTGACCATTCAGCTTCTTCACAGGGAACAGGCGCTATAATTTTTAAGAAGGCTGAAAACCAAGAAGCAGCATGGAACTTTATAAAATGGTTTACTGAAAAGGAAACACAGGTAACTTACGGAAATGACATTGAAGCTTTGATGGGTACAATGGGTAGGTTTGATACTGCAAACATTGAAGCTCTTAAGGAGCTTTCTTGGAGTACATCTGATATGGAAAAACTTCAGGCGCAATTCGCAACGCAGAAAGAAATTCCTGTAATTCCTGCTTCATATGCGGTAACAAGAAATATAATGAATGCCTTCAGAGAAACAGTTAATAACGCTGAGAATCCTAGAGATACATTAATGTGGTACAACAAGGATATCAACAGCGAGATTAAACGTAAAATTGACGACCTTGGTTTATCGGTCGGTCATAAGTAAAGGGGGAGTAAACTAAATGGCAAAAACACAGGTCGCAGGTCCGCTTAAGAATCAGGGCAAGCTTAAGTATACTCTTCACATGATGAGAATAAATATCGGGTGTTACGGAATGCTTGCTCCGTTTATGATTCTGTTTACGATATTCACAATTATTCCTGTACTCATGTCGCTTCCTATGGGATTTACAAACTTCAACATGGTACAGCTTCCGCAGTTTATCGGACTTTCAAACTTTACAAACCTGTTTTTGAACGATGATACGTTTATGATCGCCGTGAAGAACACGCTTGTAATGGCAATTTTCACAGGACCGTTTTCGTATGTGCTTTCATTCTTCTTAGCATGGCTTATAAATGAAATGCATCCGGTTTTGAAAACAATATTCACATTTGTATTCTATGCTCCGTCAATGACGCCGTCAGTATACGTTATCTGGCAGCTCCTCTTCTCAGGAGATACATACGGATACTTTAATTCAGTGCTTATTGATCTCGGAATTATCAGTTCACCTATTCAGTGGCTTACTGATACAACCTACATCTTTACTGTTGTAGTTATTGTTCAGCTCTGGATTTCAATGGGTGCAGGATTCCTGGCGCTTCGTGCAGGATTCCAAAATATTGATAAATCGATGTACGAGGCGGGCGCTATCGAGGGAATTAAAAACCGTTGGCAGGAGCTTTTCTCAATCACTATCCCTTCAATGGGACCTCAGCTTTTGTTCGCAGCAGTTTTGCAGATTTCGGCTGCATTTACAGTAGGTGTCGTAGGACAGTCCTTAGTAGGTCTTCCTTCAACTGACTATGTAGCGCATACTGTTATGAACCATGCAACAGACTATGGTACTATCCGTTACGAGATGGGATATGCGTCTGCAATATGTTTCGTACTGTTTGCTGCAATGCTTTTAGTAAATAAGTTTATTAACTGGCTGCTTGCCAAGTATTTGGATTAGGAGGTGAGATTACAGAATGGGACTCAGCGAAAAAGAGAAAAAGAAACAAGAAAAAGCCCTTAAAAGGCTTAGAAAAAGACAGAAAAACCTTGATATTAATAAGGTGC
>USCU01000005.1 GCA_900553335.1 uncultured Ruminococcus sp.
TTCTCCAGCAGCGCGGCGCCCTCCGCGTCGAAGTCGGTGCAGCCGTCGCCCAGGCGGCGCTTCAGCCCGGCCAGCAGACCCGCCCGGTCCGCGCCGGGCAGATCCATCTTGTTGATGAATACAAAGGTGGGGACGCCGTACTGCTCCAGCAGCCGCCAGAGGGTGCGGGTGTGGGCCTGGACCCCGTCGGTGCCGCTGATGACCAGGATGGCGCAGTCCAGCACCTGGAGGGTGCGCTCCATCTCGGCGGAGAAATCCACGTGCCCCGGCGTGTCCAGCAGGGTGACCTCCACCCCCTCCAGGGGGAGCACCGCCTGTTTGGAAAAGATGGTGATGCCCCGCTCCCGCTCCAGCGGTTCGGTGTCCAGAAAGGCGTCCTGGTGATCCACCCGCCCCAGCTTTTTCAGCCGCCCGCTGTGGTAGAGCAGGGCCTCCGACAGGGTGGTCTTTCCCGCATCTACATGGGCCAATATACCTACGGCCAGTTTTTTCATATCCGCTTCCTCAAATGCAAAATCTCGTTTGCAGTATTGTACCACAGTTTTGCCGTACAGGATAGCGCTCTCCCTGTTTTGACTTCTGCCGGGCCGCTCCATTTTTGAAGTCTCCGCTTTACTTATACTCTATATTTTGTGTTTTATTTCTTGCAAATACAATATTTGGTTATTTTGCAAAAATTCCTCTCCAAATTTTGTGTAAAAAACGTATTTCATTTTTGTATCGGTCCTATATAATATGATTCTGTAAGTAAATTACAAAAAAGGAAGTGGATTTATGGCCCCGCCACATTATGAGATGGTCTCCCAGCAGTATGATGAGCTCTGCACGGTATACGGTATGATCTGTTCTGTGGACGGTCTCGCGGCGGAGACGTGCGGAGACATCTCAAGCAACGCCGGACTGGTGGGAAAAATGGTGGAACTGTTCAATCTGTGCGAGCTCCCGCCGGATCGAATGAAGCGCGTTATCATCGACCTGCTCCCTTAGACCGCAGAGCACCGGGCCCAGACGGGCCCGGTGCCTTTTTGACTGTTTGGTGGCTCGTTCGTCCCCCGCACACGCCCGGCGAGGCTGGCATAGCATGGGATAGCATATGGGAGGTGCGTCCATGAACGAATCATGCTTAAATATCGGGGACCAGGCCCCTGCGTTTACCGCAGCCACCACCTTTGGGCCGGTCAGCCTCAGCGATTACCAGGGGAAATGGGTGATTCTTTTCTCTCATCCCGGCGACTTCACGCCGGTCTGCACCACAGAATTCATTGCATTTGCCAAGGCGCAGCCACAGTTTGAGGCCCTCAACGCACAGCTGCTGGGTCTGAGCATCGACAGCTCGGCCTCTCATCTGGCCTGGGTGTACGCCATCTACGCCGCCACAGGGGTCCAGGTCCCCTTCCCGGTCATTGCCGACCGGGATGGGAGCATCGCCCGTCTGTACGGAATGATCGCCCCCAACGCCAGCACGCAGGAAACGGTCCGGAATGTATTCTTCATCGACCCGGAGCAGACCGTGCGCGCCATTCTCGTCTATCCCCTCACCAACGGGCGCAGCATCCCGGAGATCCTGCGTCTATTGGCCGCGCTTCAGGCCACGGATCAAGATCACGTGGTCACCCCCGCAAACTGGCAGCCGGGCCAGCCTGCCATGGTTCCTCCCCCCAAGACCTACGAGGGGCTCTTGGAGCGGCAGGCCAAGCCCAATCCTCAGGGCCTGGAGTGCCGGGACTGGTATCTGTGTTACCGGCAGATGCCGCCGACCCAGGACTAGCGGCAAGCGCCCGCCTCCGCCCGCGCTGTGAAAGGCCGCGGCCCCAATTGGGGCCGCGGCCTTTCACAGAAATTTGGAAAGAGAAAAGAGGATGAAAGGAAGAGGATCTTGGCTGCCTGGCTAAACCTAGGATAGCCCATTTCCGCCTAAAATGGATGACTTGGCTTTGAACGAACTGTAAAGGATTTGTAAACCGTGGTCAAAGTCGGTACGGAATTATTTTCTCTGATTCTTGTCATCTCTCTCAAAACCTGCTATACTGGCCCCGAGGTGAACAATATGGATTTCCAGCATGAGAAAGGCCGTATTTTTGCGCTTGATGCAGACGGCAAGCTTCTGGCAGAGGTGACGTTCCCGGCTGAAAACGGCGTGGCCACGATCACGCATACCTTTGTGGACGACTCCCTCCGCGGTCAGGGCGTGGCATCTCAAATTCTGGCAGAGGCCGCCGAGCAGATCCGCGCCTCTGGACTGCGCATGAACGCGACCTGCCACGTCGCCGCCAAGTGGATCGCCAAGCATACGGAGTTCTCCGATCTGACCACCGCCCCCTGACCGGGGCGGTTTTCTTTTTGCAGGGCTGTTTTTCTGTTCCGGACCCGAAAGGCCGCCCGGCAGCCTGTTTTTCCACCCACATCGGGCTGGAAGGGAGGATATGGGCTGGTCCCGCCGCCTCTGGTTCTGTCTCCAATCGCCCCCGGCCGACATATCCTATCATATATCCATAGGAGGTGCCGAGCATGATCATGCAGGCTGTTGTAATTGAAGTGCAGTGGGGGCGCCTGCTCGTACTGGACCTGGATGCACGACAGAGAGTCCTTGTCAACACACCGGATGCGTCCCGGTTTCGTCCCGGAGATACCATTCGTATCTGGTATGACGGCGTGATGACCGCCAGCATACCGCCGCAGATCAACGCATGGGGGATCGCCGCGATGCCGCCCCATGAATTCCCGCCCACCTTGCCTCCGCCTGGAGCAGGTCCGCCGGTCGTGTGCCCGCCCAATGGCTGCCTACCGGCGGTGCGCCCACCGGTGATCTTTCCGCCCGTCATATGGCCGCCCGTCCTCTTCCCGCCGGTGGTGCACCCGCCCCGTCCACCTGTGCGCCCGCCGTTCAGGCCCCGTCCGCCCCGTCCCAGGGGCAGGTCCAGGTGACGCCAGTCTCCCCCTGGGGGGCATTTACTACATGCAAAAAACACCTGAAATCTTCGATTTCAGGTGTTTTTTGTTGGTGGAGACAACAGAACTCGAATCTGTGACCTCTCGCGTGTGAGGCGAGCGCTCTACCAGCTGAGCTATGCCTCCATATGGGGAACGTGTTGGTGACGCGTATGGGAATCGAACCCATGTTACCGCCGTGAAAGGGCGGTGTCTTAACCTCTTGACCAACGGGCCATTGGTGGCTGTAATTGGATTCGAACCAATGACACTCCGGGTATGAACCGAATGCTCTAGCCAACTGAGCTATACAGCCGTAGCATTTACAGCGACTAGATTATTATATACTACTTTTTTTTGTTTGTCAAGGGGTTTGTACGGATTTTTGCAGGTTTTTTCAAAAAAACAAAAGCTTCGTTACCTTAAATCAAAACCTTGCTCTGCAAACTCCTCTAATACATTTTTCAGCGGAAAGTTTTTTACTTTGTGATAAGACGTTTTTTCTGAATTAACGTATATTTTAAGATCGCATTGTTTGTTGAAATACTGAGCTACCGTCTGTTTGGTAGTTGCAATAGAAATACGTTCGATCGGAACTACAACTGTGTGAAAGCTGTAAAACCGACAATAGCTGAGCGTTGCATATCCATCGTGAAAGCCTATTCCCGTCGTGAAAATTGATGCGAACTTAACAACGATAAACCAAAATCCCGGAATCAAAAACATCATCATCATAAACATTATGATAGACTCCCATTCCGGAAATATCCATGCGATTATATAAGCTGCCACAGGAACTAATGCGACAACTAGAATCGGAGTTGTGAGAAAAGACAGTATTGATAAAAGCCGGCTTCTAAGCGTGAGCGTAGGACGTGGAATTTTCGGAACCAAAACCTTGAGCGACATAAGCATCTCTTCATTGGTAGTAATAGGGACTAAAACCGAAATGTGTTCATTGCTTTTTCCGTATCCCGCACAGTTTATGTGAACCGAACATATTTTAAACATTCTCATAAGAAAGCTCTGTCTTGTATCTATAAAATTAATCCGGTTTATATCTATAATGTTTATCTGACGGGTGATAATTCCCGATTGTATGATTATGTTTGAACCTTGCCTTACAGCGGTAAAATCCCAATGACGTATGAGATTTATTAAAAAGGAATAAAGCCACCCCACAACTATCACCAAAACAATAGCTATGGTTATCGGCGGAAGATTTACCGTCATAAACCGTGCCACCTGATTGTTTATATCAAGAAGAAACTGCTGTTCGATCTCTCTTCCGACAATTCTTGAACCTTGATAAAGAAGCGTTGCGATAAGCACAACACCCGAAATCGTTGACGAAAACAAAAACGAGAAAATAAAAAGCTGCGTCTTTTTAGGCTGGTATGAAAACTTAGCCAAACCCTCTCCGTGACCTTTGATAATGCTGTATATCTTGTCGAATTCGCTCTTTTTTATTATAAGCGTAACGTTATGCTTGTAAAACAGCCTTTTATTCGAGTTTGTGTCAATGTTTATTTTATATGCTCTGAACAAACGAAGAAAGGCGCCTTGAGAACAGGTTATCGACGAGGCTTCTTTATAATATATTTTCGATTTTAAAAGTCCGAAATACCCTGTTCCTGTCTGGATATATTCTTCCTCTATTATAAAAGATATAAAAAACCACCTTAAAAACGCAAACCCGAAAATAATGGATACTATCAAAATATCAAGCCATGCACCCTTAAGCCATTCGGCAATATTGAACTTCATTGCTATAAGACTTCTTGTAAGAGGGATAAGCAAAAGCCAAAATCCTCTGGTGATATAATTAAAAATCGTAAGCGGATGCTGACGGTATTTAAAAATATAAGAAAAAATACTCTTTTCTCCCACCAAAGATCCCTCCTTTTAAACAATTCAGCAAAACCGTTTAGTTCAAATTGTCCTTTTTCTTTATATATTCTTCAAGAAAGCTTATGATTTCAAGCGCATCGTTTCTTGACAAGAACATGAATATAACACGTCCTCCAAAGGCGTTTATCGTAACAAAATTCAGCCCCGTAAACTGTGAAAGCGGAAATATTACCGAAGAAACATACTGTATAGACTCGAGCTTCATATACTGCTTTGTGAAAAAAAGCATTCCTGCTTGTTTCCTTATATCTTTAGGTCCTATCGTATATCTCGATGACTTAGCATAAATCGGAAGAAATATACAGCCGTACAAAACTGTCACCGTCACAAAAAGTCCGATAACAAGCCACATGATAATAGGATAATCGGAAAGATAAACAAAGCTCAGATATGTGACAATAAGGGTAATCAAAATCATCGCCAGTCTGATAAAGTTTATTGCCGCTTTGTTCATTTTATACGTTTTCATTTAAGCTTCGCTCTCCTTTAAGAAAAAGACGTCCCCTTAGTTTTTCTTTATATCTCCTGCTGTTAAGCTCGGAATAGATACACGGGTTACAACAAGCCTTGCGATTTTTTCTCCGTTACTTATCGTTCTCATAACCTTCGAGCCGTTCATTAGCGCTACAGCTATCTCACCCTTATAGTCGCCTGCAATAACTCCTATGTTATTTGCAAGATAAATCTGCTTTTCAGTAACAAGTTCATTTGCAGGCATAAGCAGCAAAGACAGATCAGGGAATTCTCTTTCTTTCATCTCGAAGGCTATAGCCGTTCTTATTATTTTAATATCTCCCGGAAACAGAACCTTATCCTCATCTAAATATGCGTAAAGCTCAAAAGCCGGTGCTTTTCCTTTAGATACTGTAGGGACCTTTGCGTCCTCTTTTACCTTTTTAAATACTAGCTTCATAGTTTATACACTCCTTAAACAAATTCCGAATTTAATTGTCCATTATCAACTGTCAATTAATCTATTCCTCTATAATAAAGCCCTCTTGTGAACTCGCCTATAGGCTTGCTGCCAGAGAAATATGCATCTATTATCTTCTTTGCGCTGTCTGCATCCTCACTTGTAAGCATTATGGTTTTAAAGTCAGCATTTTTAATATCCTTATCCAAAAGATAAAGGACCTCTGAATTTAAAAGCTCAAAATACCCCTTTCCCTTGTGGCAGCTTACCCTAAACGCTTTTCCCACTCTGTCGTATATTTTCTTGTTACAGCCCTTGCAGCTTCCGGTTTTAGCTTTTATCGGGCAGTTTCTAAAAAGCATAAGCGGAAGATATCCGTAAACTATAATTCCCGTTTTTATAGGGCGATTCAAATCGCTTATCTTTCTTTCCTTTAGCTCAAAAGAAAGCTCAGCATCAGCTGCTCCCATTTCGCTTATCTTTTCTAAAGAATCCGAGTTTGTAATGTTCATACCAAATCCGGCATGGATAACTCCCTTATCTCTTAAAAACTCAAAGTGTGCAATATTTTGTGCAAGAAAGTGCGTTATGCCAATTTCCTTCACCCGATCTATCTGCGCCTTTACCGTTTGCTCGTCGGTCATAAATCTGTCAAGACTTAAACAAAGCTTCTCTTTTTTTATATCAGTCTTTAAAATTTCCGAAAACGGAAGCGAGATAAGCTCCGCTTTGTCTGTGTCGATTTTTTCAAGCTGATCTGCCTTTTGCGCCCTTATTCTAAGCGTTGCAGCAGACAAAAAACTGCTGCCGCTCGGTTTTAACGGCTTAATTATTTTATAGTCTTTTATAACGGTGTTTTTCTCGTACCTTTTTTTATCGAGCCTTTCTACCGCTGCCCTCCTGAGCGAATTTATTTGAGAAACGGGGATATAAACATCCTCATCAATATCGCTTTTTACTTCATGCAGAGTGTAAATTGTATCTTTGAGCTTAATGAGCTGTCTTTTAATTATATCATCATTCATTGCTCGGTTTTTGGCGATATCGGGAATATTACCGTAAACCTGAGCGCTGACTCCGTCACTGTCGGTTACGGAAAGAGAAATTTTTTCTCCGCTCTTTGCCTTAATATAAAATACTATCTCCGAGCGTTTAAACGGCGACCTATATTCATTTCGTATTCCGCTGAATGTATCTTTCGCTGACAGCACGTCCTGCTTTTGACGAAAGCCAAACATACTGCCGTCTACTTTATCATCAATATAACCGTTTGTAAATCCGCTTCTTGAAAAAACATCCTGCAAAAGCTGTTTGTTGAAATTCCCTTTGCTAAGAGCATTTTTACACTCTCTCGTTGCCGCCGCAACATATTCGGGGCGCTTCATTCGTCCCTCTATTTTAAATGAAACAACTCCTGCCTCATCGAGCTTCCTTATTCTCTCCAATGCACACAGATCCTTAAGCGAAAGTGCATACTCGCCGTTTTTCTTTTCCTTTACACTGAAAGGAAGTCTGCACGCACCTGCACAAAGACCTCTGTTCGCGCTTCTTGATCCGAGCATTGCAGAAAGATAGCATTGCCCCGAAACAGACATACAAAGCGCACCGTGAACAAAGATCTCTGTTTCGATCCCTGTTTTTACGATTTCTTTTATTGTTTCAAGTGAGCATTCCCTCGATAAAACGACTCTACTGAATCCAAGCTTCTGTGCTTTTATTGCACCCAACGGCGAATGAATTGTCATTTGTGTAGACGCATGAAGAGGCATATCGGGAATACATTTCTTTGCTAAGCTAAGAACTCCCAAATCCTGAACAATAATTCCGTCAACTCCGACAGCGCCTGAAAACTCAAGCTCCTTTAAAACCGCACTCTGCTCATCGTCAAAGTAAACGGTGTTTATAGCCTGATATATTTTTACGCCCCTTTTATGACATTCAAAAACAGCATCACAAATTTCATCTCTTGTAAAGTTTGCGGCATTATGTCTTGCAGAAAAATGCTCCGAACCAAAATATACAGCGTCCGCTCCGCTGTCAAGGGCAGCCATCAGCGACTCAAAGCTGCCGGCAGGGGATAATATCTCACTCATTATTTAAAAAACGAAGTCTGTCCGTTTTTAGACATATCAACAGCTGATGCTTGCTCTTTTCCGTCATGCTTCGGATTTACAAACACATTGCTCTGCGGCTGCTTTTGAAACGGCTTTACATGAGTCGCATTACACTTTTGCTCAAGCTCCGTTATTCTTTTTTGAAGTTTCGCAATTTCATTGTCTTTTTCAACAATCTCCTGTCTTGCCTTTGATACGTCATCGGCATAGGACTTTATTTGCTGACGAATGTTTTTAGCGCTCTCTTCGCTTCTTACCGCCTTGTCCAGACAGTCAAGCGATACCAAAACCGCTGCATCGGAAAGAGTCATATTTCCGACTCCCAAAACGATTTCGGAAAGCTTCTCGTTCAGTCTGTCAGCAAGCGCCTGCGTGTATTCAAGCGTTTCGTTTGTTGTAATATTAAGGTCTTTGTTAAATATCTTTATTTTATAGGTATTCATAAAACATCCTCTCCCTTTATGAATCATGTTACAACCCAAGACATTGTACCACAATATCACAAAAAAGTAAAGCATCAGCTTAATATCAAAAACTCTATGCAAAAATCCCCTGTGCCTTTTTGCACAGGGGATTATTACCGAACATCTCTTAAGCTCTTTGTATCTTCATTTCAAAGGGCTTGAGCGCCAGGGTTTTGCCGAAAAGTTCAAAAGATTTTTCCTTATCGGTGTTATTAAAGATAAACCATACCTTTTTGTTTTGTGATTCCCTGGTCGTTATCTCGATTCCATCGGGAATGCCCTCTATAAAGTCCACGCCCGAAAGCTCTAGCGCCTCTTTGACTATTTTTTGATAAAGCTTCTTTTCGCCGACTGTCCCTATATAAAAAGCTGTTCCTTTTTTGACATTATTTTTTGCAGCAGCACATTTTCCTTTAAAATAATCCCCGTCATAAAAGGCGATAGGTTCGGCTGTTTCAGGATTTATAATATCGCACCATTGCTTGGCCTTAAAAACCTCACCGTCTGCGAACCGAATATCTACGCTGTCATAGCCTATAGGATCATATTCCTCCACACTTGCACCGACAAGCGTTCTGAATACTGTCGGAAGCGGTGACATGATACAGTTGTTATGATTGTCCTTAACCCCGCACCTGTTAGTTAAAATTACGCTTGCTCCGTTTTCTGCCGCCGCATAAAGCCTTTTTGCTACAAACTCATCTGCGACATAAAGCTCCGGTGCGGCAATTACCTTATATCCTTCAAACGAATCTTTTTCACTTACTATATCAACGTTTACGCCTAGTTTTAAAAAAGCGTTATGCAATAGCTTTAATTGCTCAAGATAATACATTGTATCCGTCTGCGGCTGAATTTTAAATGCATATTCGCTGTCGGCCGAGTAGAGTATAGCAACCTCCGACTTTATTTCAGACCCCCTTAAATCCTCAAGCGCTTTTGCTGTCTTACAAAGCTCCTTAAACTCAAAAAAACGCCTTGAAGGAACATTTGAGTGATCAATCAGTCCGTGCCAGTGCATTTCCGCTCCGCCTACCGCTGTTCTCCAACGAAAATGAACTACCGTGTCCGCTCCGTGTGCGAACGCCTGCAAGGAATAACCGTTTATCATGCCGGGTGACGGCATTCGGCTCATTGGCGCCCAGCTTCCCATTCCTCCGCTTAACTGTTCCATTACCCAAAAGTTTTGCTTTTTTATCCCTCTCATAAGGTCGAGGTGAAAGGCATGAGAATAGCATTCTTCAGGATTTTCAGGAAGCTTGGTTGTCGGGTAATTGTCATAGGATACAAAATCAAGCTCTGAAAACTCCCTGTAAAAATCAATCATCTTTTCACAAAACCATGTGTTCGTAGTAATTTTTACATCAGGGCAGTTTTTCCTTATTATATCTCGCTGACGCTTAATGTATTCAATTGCATCATCGGACGCAAATCTGTTAAAATCAAGCATATATGCCGGATTAAACCAAGCGTAATTATAGCTTCCAAACGGCGGATTCACTTGATTCCATGACGAATACTCTCCGCTCCAAACGTTGTTTTTATAGGCCTTGTTTATATTCTCAAGGGTTTGGTATTTTTCCTTAAGCCATTCACGGTAACGTCCTGTACAAGTTTCACAAAAGCAGAAATTTGCTTCAAGCTCGTTGTCTATCTGCCATGCGACCACCGCTTTGTTGTCCTTATACCTGCTTGTCAAAAGATCGACAATTCTATCCGCCAGTCTTAAAAAATCCGGATCATTATAACAACGGTGTCCTCTTATTCCTATTGCGATTTTCCTGCCGTCACGTCCGGTCTGCACTGCGTTCGGATATTTTTCATACAACCAAAGAGGGGGACAGTTTGTAGGAGTGCAAAGTACAACCTCAATACCCTTTGAAGAAAAAAGCTCTATGACCTCGTCAAGCCAAGAAAAATCAAACTCTCCCTCTCTCGGCTCAAGTCTGCTCCATGCAAACTCCGCAAGACGCACAACCGAAACGCCTGTTTTTTTCATTAAAGATGCGTCCTCTTCCCACAACGCTTTATCCCAATGCTCAGGGTAATAATCAACGCCTATTTTCATAGCTGTTCCTCATCATCAGGTGTTATTATTCTTGCTGAAAATCCGCCTGCTTCAAGAGTTCCGTTTAAAATCTCTCCGTTCAAAACATCTTTATATTGCTTATCAAGAGCAAGCGTTTTCTTATGCTCATCAAAGTTTTGTACAAAGATTATTTTTTTGCCCGACTTTTCTCTGTAGGTTACGCTCACACCCTTTGGAATTTCGGTGTTCATTGCTCGTTCAAGTTCCGCTTCGTCAGCAAGATATGCAAAAAAGTCATCATAAAAGTCCTGATGAGCTGTCGCTGCAAGGTGATAAGCCGTACCGCCAAAGTACTTATTTTTTGTAAAAGCAGGCGAACCCTTGTAAAAATCGTTTTGATAAACCGCAAGCACCTCGCAGGTTGTAGGATGAAGTATCTCGCAAAGCTCATAAAGCTTATATTCTTTTTCCTGCCATGTCATACCGTTTTCTTCGCTGTCATAAAGGCTGTCAGTTTCTTCAACCCACATTCCCAAGACGTCCGAGAGCTTTTCCTCTGTGTCCTCTCCCATAAAGCAAAGATCGGTTTCATCGGCAACTCCGCTGAAAGCAGTTGTAACAAGCGTTCCGCCGTTTTTAACAAAACGTCTTAACTTTTCAGCGATATTTCCTCTGAACATATAAAGCATAGGTGCGATAACAAGGCTGTATTTATCAAAATCAAATTCGCTGTCAACAATGTCTACACCTATTCCGTTTTTCCAAAAATAGTTGTAGCACTTTTGCAAAACACCGAAATAATCAAGTCCTGCGTTTCTCGGCCCTTGACATTTATCAAGCGCCCATTTGCTTTCTACATCAAATATTATCGCTGCTTTTGCAGGATTATCGCTCGAATAAACTGTATCGGACAGCTTCTTTATCATCTCGCCGACATCAGATACCTCTTTAAACACCCGGGCATTCTCAGAGGACGTATGAGAAATAACCGCAGAATGAAACTTCTCGGCGCTTCCTCTGCTTTGTCTTAGCTGAAAATACTGAATAGAATCCGCTCCGTGCGCTATTGCATTTACAGCGGAAAGCATATGCATTCCCGGCTTTTTAAGCTTGCTTATCTGACGCCAATTTGTAGTCGATGGAGTGCATTCCATAAGCAAATACGGACGCTGTTTAACCGAGCGCATCATATCGTGCGAAAGGCTTTCGTTTCTCGCCATTATTTCATTTGCTCCGGGCAAGTGCCATTCGGGATAGCTGTCCCACGAAACTATATCAATCTCCCTGCCAATTTTGTAATAATCAAGTCCGTACACATAAATTCCCATCAGGTTAGCGGTTACGGGAATATCGGGATTTACCGCCTTTACCGCAGATATTTCCTCTTTCATGAAATCTATCGTCTGATGAGTCACAAATCTTTTCCAGTCAAGATCAAGTCCATGCACTGATGTTTCGCCTATCCAGCTCGGGCTGTGAATCTGTTCCCAAGAGGTATAGGTATGCGACCAAAAGTGCGCCCACCAAGCATGGTTTAAGTTATCAAGCGTTTTGTACTTTTCCTTTACCCACTCTCTGAATGCTTTCTGGCAAAGCTCGCAATGACACTCTCCGCCAAACTCGTTGGAAATATGCCACAATATAACCGCAGGATTGTTTGCATATCTCTCGGCAAGCTTAGTATCTATGATTTTTACTCTCTCACGGTATGCCTTTGAAGTATAGCAATGGTTATGACGATGCCCATAAATATTTCTTTGTCCGGTTTCTCCTACCCTTAAAACCTCCGGGTATTCCTCAGCAAGCCACTGCGGGCGGGAGCCGGAGGGTGTTGCCAAAACAGTATAAATTCCGTTTTCGTAAAGATTATCAATTATTTCGTCCAGCCACTCGAAAGTGAATTTGTCCTTCTTTGGTTCTAAATTTGCCCACGAAAATATACCTAAGCTGACGCAATTTATTCCTGCCTTTTTAAACAGCTCAATGTCCTGCTTCAAAACTTCCGGATATTTCAGCCATTGCTCAGGGTTATAATCTCCTCCGTGAAGCATATGAGGAAACCTTGGTGTTGCCGGTGAAAATTTATTTTCCATAACTCGCTCCTTTTCCAATTCGGAATTATAAATGCGGAATTCAAAGATTATTACTAACCTTAATCCAAATTCCGCTTTCCAAATTCAATTGTCAATTATCGGCAAGTTTATCTCTTAACTAAATTAACTTGTTAAAGTTTTGGGCATAAAACAGCCGATTTTTTACTTTAATCACACAATTTGTTTGGGCTTACTGATTTTCTGCTGCCAAAGTGTTGCCACGCATTTATTATAGCAAATCCTCACAGATTGACAACTTATTTTTGAAATGTTACGCAATAGAAGCCCATTTTCGGGACGATAGGCATAAAATACTACCTATGCGCCTATTGCGTTTGGAATAGCTTGAAATATAAGGCTTCCAAAGTACCAAAAGCGTAACACCTGATACCTTAATAAACTGAAAGTTATTAATATCTTCCTGCATAAACTCTTTTAGCTTCAGATGTCCATTTTCTAATAAACTCTGTTTTTGCGTTAGTATAAGCATCTCTATTATGTTCAAACAACTTCCACAATTGCAATTTCATCGTTTCATATTCCTTGGCTGTTTGTGCATGTTCATTCAAATAATCTCTAAAATACAATTCATCATTGTCTCCAGTATAGCGAAGGTGTATATGATAAACTTTGTCTGCAAATCCGTCTTTTGTATATCCGCGATTAAACGATATTCTATGCATCTCTGTTGACATACAAATAAAGCCATTCTTTTCAATTACCTTTGCGGTATTTTGAATATCGGAATCCTTTGATACTTCAATCAGTACATCAACAATATCTTTTGCCCATATCCCAGATATAGCAGTACTTCCAATATGACTAATTCTCTCAATCGAGCACTCAAACAATATGTTTTTTAAGAAAGATTCTATTTCATCATAAAATATATTCCATTTATCATTATGTGCCACAAGGGATATGGGAAACAATTCCCATAATTCTTCTATAGACATTTCCGATAGTTCTTTTCCCATTTCCAACTTTCCTCAATCATATTCTTGCTAACGCATTCTGACACCAGTTAAACAATACAGAAAAGGCTACATCAAAATCATATCAAGCATAAATCAGACTCCCGCATTACTTATCATGCTTATAAATCCAAAATAGAAAAAATGCCACTTAAAGATTCCAATGTATAATCCTGTCCAAAGTCCTTTATTTCTTTACTTCTGTTAATAAGGGCAGAAACAATTCCAAGCTTCTTGGCTCCAATAATGTCTTTTTCTTCATCTCCAATAAAAATCATGTCATTAGGGTAAATCCCCAGAGAATCAAGCAGTTTCAAATATCCTGCGGAGTTTGGTTTTCTATAACCAACATCAACAGAGGTAATAGCAACATCAATGAAATCGGAAAGTACAGAAATATCCTCTAAAGAAAAAACATTATCCATTCCATAGGCAACATCCGTTAAGACTCCTATTTTTATCCCATACTGTTTTAGCTTTTTCATTGTGTCAATTGTTTCAGGATACGGCTCGGCATCTGCTTTAAAAAAAGAATAAAATTCGGATTTTATAGTATATAAATCTGTCTGCATCCCCCACCTTTTTAATATTTCATTAAAAATGCAATCAGAAGTTGTTTCCCATTCCCGATAGTTCACTCTGGTGTTATACTTCAAAAGAACATCTGCTGCTGCCAAAATCATATCCTCTGACAAAGTAATATTGGCGGCAGCGGCAGCATACTCCAGCCCTGAGCGATAAAGTCCCTGCCAGTTCAGTGGATTATTATATTTAATAAGTGTATGTCCCACATCAAAACCAATTGCCTTCATTCTTTTACCTCGTTTTTGAATACCACATTGTATAAACGAGGTTTGTACAATGGGTGCATTTCGCTCTCAGACATATAGATATTATACCATTGCCAATTATCAATCAATTTTGCATTCCGAATTAATTTACTTATTAGTTTTTTCCATAACTCTCTTTAAAAGCTGAAGTCCTAAAATAACTGCTCCGCCGATTATAAACGCTATCACACAGCCGACCGTTACCTTGTCAAACGACAGCATCTCCTGCGGAGTATCGAGCGTTGTCGGTCCCATAACTATCGCATAAAGCGATCCGAGCATCAGTCCCAAAACAAGATAGATAGTCTGCGGACGGAATTTCACAAGGCTCTTTTTTATTATCTTTACAACCGTTACAAATCCGATTATTATTCCTATTCCAAAGCAAATAAGCATCGGAGCTGCATGAAAATCAAAATGTAAAATATCCTTTATTCCCGAAATGATAGATACATAAAGACCGAAAATAAGCATAAGCGTTGAGCCTGAAATTCCCG
Source organism: uncultured Ruminococcus sp. (assembly GCA_900553335.1). GTDB lineage: Bacteria > Bacillota > Clostridia > Oscillospirales > Ruminococcaceae > UMGS1601. The sequence goes on from USCU01000005.1 coordinate 14,754, forward strand.
GCAGAACCATTGCCGAAATAGCGATAGCTCCCGCTAAAAGCGAATATGCGCCAAGACCAATGCTGAACGAATCTGTATTGATTCCTCCGTCAGATCCGGCAGGGTTAAAATATGTTATGAGCGAAACGACAGCAATTCCGATAAGCACAAAAATCAAATGCCAAGCCTTTGAATTCTTTAAAGTTTCTTTTTCTTCCTTAATAATTATCGGCAAGGCGAAAATTATAAAGCCTAAAAACAACGAGGAAATAACGTAAATATGCGATTCAAAAACGCTTGTCAACACCAAAACCGCCGAGATAAAGCCTATTATCCAGCCGATTCCAAGCTTTACAAGAAATTTAAGCGCCGCTATTTTTTCCTGCTTCTTACCCGAAATAAGTGCGTCTATCGATCCTATAAAATCATCATAAATTCCCATTATAAAAGCGATCGTTCCGCCCGAAACTCCCGGAACGCTGTCTGCAAGCGCCATTAAAAATCCGCCGATAGATGTCATGATACTCTTCATGTTTAAATCTCCTTTTTTCGGAAAACTTTATTTCCGATTTTATCTATATTTATCTTCCATATAATATCATAGATATTGCTCATTTGCAAGTAAAATTACTGTAAAGTCTTGCATTTACAGTATATTTTTAAAAGGACGCTAGGTGCGCTAAAATAAAAACCGGCGGACAAAATATCCGCCGTTTGAGTCTGCAGAAAAACCTCGTAGTAAATCAAAAAAAGGGGACGCTTTCACTTGCAAAGCATCCCCTCTTTTAAAACAGTCCACCGGACTGTTTTAAAATTCACCCCTTGAAAAGCGCCCGACGTAAAAGGATTTCGACGTCTGCGGACGGCGACCAAGGCTCTGCCTTTGGAAACCGCAAGCTTTTGAAAAAGCTTGACCAAAACTTTAATTTTAACTTTTATCGACAATATAAAACGGCGGACTACGAAATCCGCCGTTATATTTTTTAAAACCATGATTAGAAATGAGCCGAATAATTCGGAGCTTCCTTTGTGATATAAATATCATGAGGGTGAGATTCCTTAAGTCCTGCGCCTGTAATTCTGACAAACTTAGCCTTTTCGTGAAGATCAGGGATAGTCGGACATCCGCAGTATCCCATACCTGAGCGAATACCTCCGCAAAGCTGAAAGACTGTATCCGAAACGAGTCCCTTGTAGGGAACTCTTCCCTCAACGCCCTCAGGAACGAGCTTTTTGCTGCCCTCCTGGAAGTATCTGTCCTTTGAGCCTGCCGCCATTGCAGCCAAGCTTCCCATTCCTCTGTAAACCTTAAACGACCTTCCCTGATAAATCTCAGTTTCGCCCGGAGCTTCGTCACAGCCTGCCAAAAGCGAGCCTAGCATAACAACGTTTGCTCCTGCCGCCAAAGCCTTAACTATATCTCCCGAATACTTAATTCCGCCGTCTGCAATAACAGGGATTCCTCTTTTTTGTGCAACGCAAGCCGCATCATAAACAGCTGTGATCTGTGGAACTCCTATTCCTGCAACAACTCTCGTTGTACATATTGAACCCGGACCGATTCCAACCTTTAAGCAGTCAGCTCCGGCATCAATAAGAGCCTCCGCTGCCTCTGCTGTTGCAATATTTCCGGCAATAACAGGGGTGTTAGGGAAGTTCGCCTTTATCTTTTTAACGCAGTCTATAATGTCTGTCTCTTATACACATCTGACGCTGCCGACGATCTACTCTGTGTAGA
>USCU01000006.1 GCA_900553335.1 uncultured Ruminococcus sp.
GACAGGAGTTTTGATAACAAAGTTTAAAGTCCAACCGATCTTAGGCGGAATTATAACAATGACGGCTCTTTACTCGATCAATTTGGCAATTTTAGGCGCTCCGAATCTTTCGCTGTGGAAAAGTTCTACGATCTTCAAGATGACAGAGGACATTTTCGGTGAATACAATCAGATTATAATGACGTCTATTGTTTTGGCAGTTGCTTTTTTGATAATGTTTTGGTTTTTAAAAACTCAGATAGGAATGAGTTTAAGAGCTACGGGCGATAACGAATTCATGGTTCGGGCGTCATCGATAAATTCCGATACTATGAAGATATTAGGCTTTGCTATTGCAAACGCTCTTGTTGCTCTTTCGGGAGCTATGTATGCTCAGTTTACCCAAACCGGTGATACAAACAGCGGAACGGGAATGCTTGTTGTAGGTCTTGCGTCAATTATAATAGGAGAGATATTTTTTTCACAGCACACTATACTTTCAGGACTTATGGCTGCGGTTTTCGGAGCGGTGGCTTATAGATACATACTTGCGTTTGCAATGAGTCTTGGAATAGATACTATGTATACAAAGCTTTTGTCCGCAATAATAGTTGCGGTTGCGATTGCTCTTCCCGTTGTTAAGAAAAGCGTTATCAGCAGATTTTGTGGAATAAAGGGAAGGAGTGATAAGGGTGCTTAAAATAGAGAAGGCTAATGTAGTTTTTAATGCAAAAACCGTTAATGAAAAAAAAGCTCTTAAAGACTTTTCGTATGAAATAAAAAACGGAGATTTTATAACTGTGATCGGTTCTAACGGCGCAGGAAAGTCTACCCTTATGAATGCCATTTCCGGAAGCCTTATAATTGACAGCGGAAGAATTCTGCTGGACGAAAAAGATATTACAAGATATAAAGAACACAAAAGAGCTAAGTTTATAGGAAGACTTTTTCAGGATCCTTTAAAGGGGACTGCTCCGAATATGACGATCGAGGAAAACTTGGGGCTTGCTTATTCAAGAGGAAAAAAACGAAATCTGAATATCGGAATAAGCAAAAGGGATATTTCAATGTTCAGAGAGAGGCTTTCGGAGCTTGGACTCGGACTTGAGGACAGAATGAAAACTCCGGTTGGTCTTTTGTCGGGCGGTCAGCGACAGGCGCTTACTCTTTTAATGGCAACGATTGTTACGCCAAAGCTTTTGCTCTTAGATGAACATACAGCAGCGCTTGATCCTGTTACCGCAAAAAAGGTAATGGAGATAACTGATAAAATCGTCAAAAAAGATAATATAACAACCTTGATGATAACTCATAATATCGCAAGCGCACTTTCTTACGGTAACAAAACCATCCTGCTTTCGCAAGGCGAGCTTCTTATGGATATAACAGGCGAAGAGAGAAAGAATATGACGGTTGAATCGCTTATGAAGCTCTATTCAAAAACTGCTTCGGATTCGCTTTCGGATAAAATGGTACTATAGTTAATTCAAAATGCTGAATTTGGAATCATTGTGTGCAGAAGACAAACTAATTTTTACGGAGGAAGTCATATGATTTTTAAAAGAGTATTATCGGTTGTTTGTACAGTATTTATGACAGCTTTTATACCGATCACAGTATTTGCCGAGGATGAAAAAGCTGTGATCGGCACTGAGTATACAGGAACGAGCGAAGCTCCTGTTGTGATGTTCGACGAAGATTTGAGCTACGATTATTCGCTTGAAATAGAGGCTGTTGTTGTCAGCTTTGAGCTGGTTGATTACAACGATAACAACGGCTTTGCTATGAAAATGGTAGTAAACGATCAAAGTAATTCAAACGATTATTATTTTCTTACGCTTTCCACCAATAGTTGGGCAACTGTAGATACGGGATATGGTGTTGTTAATAATCCTATCGAGCCTACGGGAGAGGGTATATACAATATTAAGTTTGATGTTTCAGACCTTGGTGAAATGACAAACATAAAATTTGAGCTGTGGCAGGGAACAGCTAAGGTTTACGGAGTGTATTATCTTGATGAAAGCGGAAACGTTTTGCATAGCAGCGGTGAAATCGTGACATCCACTAAGGGCTGCTATACACCAAAAGAAGGAAAGGTATCTGAATTTAATATAGGTTCTCAGACAGCGTCAGAAACTACGGAAACAATCCAGCAATCAACACAGATAGTGACTGTTTCTACGGACGGCAGCGGTCAAAAATCTGAAAGCACTATAAGCAAGGATATGCCCGGAATCTTTAATTTCCTGAGTAAAACAGTTTTTGGCATAAGAATCGTCTGGATAATTGTTGCTATACTTGTGATTATCGGAGTTTCATTTATAGTTGTCGGAGCAATGATGTCAAGAAAAAAGCACAAAAAGGAAGCCGGTTTTAAAAAGGAAAAGAAGGACAAAGCGCCGAGAGATATTGAAAAGAGAGGATAAGCATGAAAAAAATTATAATTTTGTTTCTGTTTACGGTGATTTTTGCATTTTCAGCGATTGGAATATGCGCATGCGCAGAGGAAGCTGAACAGGCGTCAACTCAGTCGACCGCAGCAGTAACAGCTTCAGCCGTTACTGAGGCAGAGGAAGTATCAACCGATATAAGCGGCAGAGATGACGATGAAGATCCTTTTGCCGATGTTGACAACTTTGAAATTCCGAAAAGCTTTTATATCGGAGGAGGAGTTCTTGCTGTTTTTGTTATAGCGTCTGTCGTAGTATTGATAATGGGAAAACCAAAGGAAAAGTAGTTTGTAATATTAGCCTATTTTTAGCGTTTATTGTGCAAAATAGCTACAATTACACGCGTATTTTTGTGAAATCAGCTATTGAAAGTCAGTTAGAAATATGATAAAATAAGTACACAATGATATGAATGGGGCATTATTTTTAAATGAGTATGATGCTCTGTTTGTCTTATTAAAAAATAAGGAGGAAATTTAACTATGAAGTTAAGTAAAAGAATTTTAGCTTCAGTTGCTTCATTGGCAATTGCAACAACAATGCTTTCAGCTACATATGCAAGCGCTGCTGATACTGAAGTTGAGCTTGCGAGCATTTCAACTGCTCCTGAGCTTCGTAAGAACGGAATAGACCTTAAACCAAGTGAGGTTTACTCAACAGTCAAGGAGCTTCCTGCTGAGCCTACTGTAGGTATTGCTTTTGAGATGGGCGGTTCATATAACTACAGAGGACAATTCAGCGCAATGACAGCACAGGAAAAATCATCATCATATGCTAACGGAGATAAGTTTACAGTAATCAGAAATATTTCTCCATGGGCATACTTCTATGTTCATGCTGCTCAGATCTCGCAGACTGATGAAGGTGTGCCGCTTATGACTAAGAACGGTAAGGCTGCTAAGACAATTGGTGTTTCACAGCCTGGCGGAGCTGCAAATGTTTACTACAAAGACGGTGTAAAGCTTGAGAATGTAGATCCGGAGAACATTCCTGATGGTGCAATTCAGTATTTCCAGGAGGCTCAGCTTGTTGACGCAACGATCACAGGCGCAGGAACTTACAAAGCAGCTATCGTAGGTCATGATTTTGCAAACGATAGTTCAACACCTGGATTTAATATGTTCAGACTTTCAACAAACGTTGGATATTTTGACGGTTTGGTTTCAAACAACGAGTATGTCGTAAATGCTGATTCTCTTAAGGGCGTAATCTCATCAGCAGAGGAGTTCCTCCCTGTACTTGAGGAGCAGCTTGAAGCTCTTAAGGCACAGGCAGCTGAAAAGCCTGAAGAAGACACTACAGAGGCTGAAGATTCAACAGAAGCTGACGAGCCTGCAGAAGATACTACAGATGCTGAGCCTGTTGAAGACAATGAAGCTACAATCGAAGAGCAGATTGCTAAGACAGAGCAGGATATCGCTGCAATTAAGGCAGCACTTGAGACTGCAAAGTCAGCAGCTGCAAAGGACGGCACAAAGCTTGCAGGTGATTATTCATTAGAAATTGCAAAGATGACATATAAGGGATATAACAGTGCTGAAGCTTATGAAGCAGGTACTCCTGACATCGTAACGGATATTCCTGGATTTGTTGTATCAACTAACGGTACAAGTGATACTTACAACTTCCCTGATTATTATATTGATAACATATACGGAGATAAGGGATTCCAGAATTTAGGTAATGGTATCAGCAGTGTAACCAAGGATGACAATGGTAATGTTTCCGGATACATTCAGGGTAATCTTGTATCAACAGACGGTTCGGTAAATGCTATCGGAACTTCTGTTAAAACTACTGATAATGGCGCTAAGGCTGGTATACTTCCTACTTATGCTTTAGAGATCGAATTTACAATTGACGAAGGCAAGGCTGATGTATTTGGCTATCAGGGCGACATCAACGAGGCTGCTTCTGATCTTACTGCTGCTATAGCAGAGGCAGGCGGACTTGTTTGGAATACACTTAACAAGGCTATTGCTGATGCTGAGGCAGTAGATTCTTCTAAGTACACAACAACTTCATACGAGGCTCTTATGTCAGCAGTTCAGGCTGCTAAGGATCTTATCGCTAAGTATGAGAACGGTGAGGATGTAACTCAGGAAGAAATTGATGCAGCAGTAGAGGCTATTACAGCTGCACTCAATGCTCTTGAGCCAATTGAGATTCCTTCAGAGCCAACTACTAACGGTGATGATAATAATAATAATACAACAGCACCAACTGACGGAAGCGGAAACGGTTCTAACGGTTCGAGCGCTACAGATCCTAACCCAAGCACAGGTGCAGGCGTTGCAGTAACAGGCGCTATGGCACTCTTGGTAGGTGCAGGATTTACAATCTCAAGAAAGAGAAAGTAATTTGAATTAAAAAAATATGACCGATCGGATTTAGTCCGATCGGTCTTTTTTGTTTTGTTTATTCAGTTTTAAAATCTGAAAAGACAACGTCTATACCTTCTATGCTTAAATTTATAGGAATATCGTCCTTAAAGGTAATAGTATAAGCGCTTTCACCAACCATGCCCTTTGCGATCACAGTATCCTTGTTAGTAGTGTATTTGACATCAGACGACAGCGTTGCAGAATCCAGAGAAGAAATTATAAGTGTGCTGATTGCGCTGTCAGGAAGAGAATCTCTGCCATCTGAAAACTCAATGTCGCCGAGCCTTACGTTATACTGATCACCCTCATAGGTAATAGTAAGGCCTTCGATCTCTTCGGGCTGTGAATAAGAAAACGTCCACATTGCCTCATCTTTTTTTATCTTTCCCACATATGTGTCCGCCTGAGTGGAGATCTCAACCGAACAGCTGTAGGGAGCTTTAAGCTCGACCTTATCCGCCTCGTTGCAGGCGCAAAGGGAGATGCCAAAAGACAAGCACAAAAAATAAGCATATGCCTTTTTTTTCATATAATCCTCTCCTGTGTAAACGCAAAAGGTAAGCGTTTAATTCTCGATATTAAAGATAACACCGGGCAGAGAGTTTAGAATATCCCGTGGGAGTATTCCCCTCTTTGACATTGAAACGGACAAAGTTTCGGCGCACTCTCCTAAAATATAAGAAGCAAGTGCAATAGCATCCAATGGCTCAGATCCCTGAGCAATGAGAGATGCACAAATTCCTGCAAGCATATCTCCGCTTCCGCCCTTTGACAAAGCAGAATTGCCTTTTGAAATGAGATATGCCTTTTTGCCGTTATAAGCGAACGACTCTCTTGATTTTGAAATAACGGTAACTCCAAAACTTTCGCAGAAATCAAGAACACAACTTATTCTGTTGTTCAGAGTATTGCTTAAATCTTTGCCGACTAGCCTTGAAAGCTCAGCCGGGTGAGGAGTTAAAACAACATTTGCTTCGGTGTTTCTTAATACATCTATATTCTCGCAAATGCAATTTATTCCGTCCGCATCAAGAATTATTGTTCCTTTGTATTTGCTTACTATTTCCTTTGTAAGGTTAATAGTGTCAGGTGTTTTTTGAATTCCGCATCCGATAAGTAAAGCTGACGATTTCTCTGTTTTGTGTAAAATAACCTCTAAGTTTTCCTCTGAAACAGCTCCGTCGGACGCAGAGCGAAGAGGAGTGAAAATTGCCTCCGGAACAGTTGGGGCAATGGTTTTTACAACACTTTCAGTTGACATGACATGAACAATTCCGACACCGCTTCTCAGTGCAGCATTTGCTGAAAGTATTGCAGCGCCTATATACTTGTCTGATCCGACCAAAAGAGAAGCTTTGCCGAATGTTCCCTTGTGGGAGTTTTCGGGCCTTGCAGGCAGAAACGCTTTAGCCAGCGATATATCAAAAAGCTCGGTTTTAAAAGCGTTCTCAGCTTGGCTTGGAATTTTGATATCGCATACCTGTATCTCACCGCAATACTCTTTTGCAGGCGACAGCAGACAGCCAAGCTTTGCTGCATGAAAGCTTACAGTTTTGTCGTAATGAACAGTGCAGCTTGCAGCAAAACCGTTTTCACAGTTTACTCCGCTCGGAAGATCGCAGGCAATCTTATATGCCAAAGATTTTTCAACTGCTGAAAAAACTTCTTTCACATTATTGCTGAACTCACCGTGAAAGCCTGTTCCGAAAACACAGTCGATGATTATTTTTGCGTTGATAATTTCTTCTGTTGGTATGCTTTCGATGCATTTAATAACACGGATATCAGATCTTAGTGCAGAAAATGCATCCTTTGCAAGGTCTGTTTTTGCGTCTGCCAAAAGCACAACAGTAGGATTTATGCCTGCGTCTTTCAGATAGTTTGCACATACTAAACCGTCACCGCCGTTGTTCCCTGAACCGATAAGCAGAAGACATTCGTTAGTCATATTTTTATATGCATAATCTTTTATAACTGTAAACAGCGCAAATCCTGCATTTTTCATGAGATGTGACAAAGAAACTCCGTATGAAACGGAGTTTTGTTCGGCATTTATCATTTGTTTTTTAGTAAGAATTTTCATGATTAAAGAAACACCTTTCGTCTTTTCTATTCTATATATAAGCTATTACAGTTGCTATTGCAAGCGTATTTGTATGGCTTATGCTTACATCAAATGAAAATCCATTTGCTGCCTGCAGCGCATTACCTGACAGCTTTAAATACGGCTTTCCAAGATCATTTCTTAAGACCTCAACTTCAATTAGAGAGAAAGAGCGTACTCCTGTTCCAAGAGCCTTTGAAAAGGCTTCTTTAGCGGCCCAGTTTCCTGCATACGACTCAAATTTATTTTTCTTTTTTTCTATAATGCTGATCTCATCGTGTGAAAAAACCCGATTTTTAAAGTGTTCCTTAGACACACTGTCTTTTATTCTTTCAACCTCAATTATATCTGTACCTATTCTATACATACTATGTCCTATTCGCAGTACAGGGAATATATTTTTCAATCATCTCAAGCATCTCTTCGTTGGGAGTGAAAATGAGCCTTGTGTTTCCAAGTTCTCTGTGACGAAAATCAATATAGTAGTTATTATCGCTCTCACGACAGCTTACATCTACTAAAGTCATATCGCCTTTTACTGCTGTTTTTTCTTTTCCAAAAGCAGTTGAGCTTTTTATATCTGCTGTAATAAGACGCTTGCGCTTTCTTTGCCCCATTATTTTATCTATATCCATTTCACCGTTAGTTAAAATGTATTCATATTCAATGTAAAACCCGCCGAGAATGTAGTAAGTTCCCCATAAAACAACTGCGGCAAGTATAAGCCCGATGATAAAATTATTTAAAAACTGAAGTGATAAAAACATAAGAATAGCAGCTGCTATAATTCCTGCGGCTGTTACAAGAAGCCATTTCAAAGTATCGGAAGAGTCTTTACCCTTTTTTACAAGCTGTTCTTTATAGTTATCCATTTTTAATATCTCCTATCGTATGTTTTACAGATTTATTCTATCATACTTTCTGTAAAACTGCAATGTTTTGCTTTAAATATTTTTGAATACCGCGAATCATGATAGCTTACGGGTAACGACTCAGTAAGAATAAGATTTTTTATGATTTTAATGCGTTTTTCTTTGAAACTATTGACAGATTTAACAGATTTCTGTTAGAATTAATCACATACGGAAGTAATATGCAAGGTGGAAACAAATGACTAAAAGACATAAAACAATAATATCTCTTTTTGTTTTGCTTATATCCATTGTGGGAATTTTTACGGTATACAGCCTATACGGAAGAAGTATTATATCAAAAGCAGAGTCGGTACTTGAAAAAAAGAAGAGTACAGAGTATTTTAAGGTAAGCGATCTTCAAGTTGACAAAACGCTTGTCAACAGCGTTACTTTGAGCTGGAATAAATTATCTAAAGCTGACGGCTATAATATATTTAAGTATGATTATATATCCGGCAAATGGATAAATATTGCTGATACTCATAAAAACAATACTGAGTATACGGTTGTCGGACTTAACGGAGGTCTGGAATACAGGTTTGCTGTAAACGGATATACAGCGGATTACAATGAAGTAGCTAACAGTGCAGAAAGCTTATCTGAAATTACCGCCGTGACGAATATTTTTGATGTAAGCGGAATATCAGTATCTTCAAGCAAAGGGATACATAAGATTTCTTGGAACGAATCATCAGGAGCTGACGGATATATAATTTATTACTGGGATAACGTAAACAACAGCTTTGTGGAAAAGAAAAAAACACTTTTGACATACAGTTTTATCTATGAAATCGAAGAGGCTCCAAAACTTGTTGCAGTAAAAGCGTATAAATATATCGGAGAAACTCAGTCTCAAAGCGAGAATTATTGCGTATTGGATCTTGCAACGAGTAAGAAGAGCCTTACGGTATATGCAGAAGGTGATTCAATAGCTTATGGCGCAGGGGCAAGCGGATATTCTTATGCTGATATACTTCGTGACGGTTACGGCTTCGGTATTACAAAAACAGCTGTAAACGGCTCGACGTTTGCTCAAAACATATCTGATGAAAAGGATATAACTAAAAGGGTGTTAAAGAATTTTAATACAGGTTATGATTATGCATTGATTGAAGGCGGAGTAAATGATTATTATTTCAGTATGCCGCTCGGAGAGGTTTCAGAGCCTTTAACTGAGGAATTTGATACCGCAACTACTTGCGGAGGACTCGAATCAATATTTTATCACATAAGAAAAGCTTCTCCAGATACACGTATTTATTTTTTAGTAACGCATAAAACAAACAATTTTGACAGCGTAAAAAATAAACTGGGGCTTACATATCTTGATTATTATAACGCTATTTTAAATATATGCAGTAAATACTGTGTTTCTGTTATAGACTGCCATGAAGATTGCGCTCTTGATACGTCTGATGAAGCAATGAAAAAGGCATATACTGTTAAGAAAGCTTCATACCCTGACGGTGATGGAATACACCCTAATTTGGAGGGATATAAGAAGTATTATATGCCTGCGATTTTGAGTGCATTGAAGATAAAGGAGTAAGAAATAGCAATGGATAATTTTCTTTTAAAAGGAAACCGGAGCAAGTCTTGCTTTGCTCTGGATTGTGAGAGCCGCATGAAAAAAATATTTGGATAGGTTTGAACTCTCGTAATTTCCCGTAAAAGGTTGGTAGCGAGCCAAAGCCGTTGTGAATGCGTTTACAAGTGAGCGGGCGATGTGAGCGTGACCTTTTGCGAAAAGGAGGAGCGGCAGCGTGGCGGACCAAAAGGGGTATTAAATAAAATTGTGTAAAAAACGTGTATGCAAAAATAAAACGCCCTAAAATGGGGCGTTTCCATATATTTGGTGGACCTAAAGGGGATCGAACCCTCGACCTCCGCATTGCGAACGCGGCGCTCTCCCAGCTGAGCTATAGGCCCTTGTTTTTATTGATATTATTATACCACTTTGAAGCTGGAAAAGCAAGTAGCTTGGAGAATAATTAGAAACATTAAACTTTAGGTAACATGTTGACAATGTTGATACTGAAGTATATAATTTAAAAGTAAACTAATTATGGATATACTCTGAAAATCCATATAATGTACAGTAAAGGAGGATATGCATATGACCAGAAAATATTTAGGTCAGCACGAAAACTCAAAAGTCGATATTATAGCCGGAGTAATTTTCATGATGGCTTCCTTTATGAGCATCTTGAAGATTGAGGTTATTATCGCTTCAAGTGTAAACGTAAGAGCAAGGGTAAATAGTACGGGATTAGGTATAATTGAAACCGTCGGAATGAATCTGCCGCTTTTGATACCGATACTTTTTGCACTGTTTAGTATTTGTTTTGCAAAGAAAAAAGGTTCGATGCTAAGCATACCGTTATTTATATGGTCAGGCGGAGCAATTATCGGAGATATAATAAAGTTTATTTTTACAGAAGATAATGATGTAATGGATATCGTAACAACCTGCATTGTTATGTGTGCTCATATAACGTTGGTTATGGTGATAACGCTTACTTTTTACGGTGTAATCAGGAGCGGACGTCTTATGGGATTTACTATTTTGATCACGGTTACTGTTAAACTGATCTGTGTATTTTTACAGGATACGGTCGATTCAAGGATTGCTGTAAGCATAACGGGAATTATAGCGCATATTCTGTTTTGCATAGCTCTTGTGGCTCTCTCGTTTTCTCTTGATAGATTTGAGGAGGAATATGAGCCTGAAAACACAGTTACAAATCAAGCTCAGTACATAGCTCCGGTGTATCAATCGAATGCAGAGGTTTTAACTGATAATGCAGCCGGTTATTGCACAAAATGCGGATCGGTGATAAGTCAGAATTCAAAATTCTGTTCAAAATGCGGAAACAAGATTTAATTTTAAAAAAATTAATTTGAGTATAAATACTATTTATTTTGGTATACTATATTAAAGTACATTAAAGTACGCCCAAAAGATTCCTGAACGGCTTGCAATATTTGTATAAATATGATATACTAAAACCAGGAATTATGCCTATTGGCAAAAGGAGTGTTAATTATGGATAAATTTTTAAAGTTGGTAGGATTTATAGCTGTTATCGGTGCGGCTGCAGCTGCTGTCACGGTTTTCCTAAAGAAAAAGAGCGAAAAGGAACAGTATGACTATGAGGAAGAGTTCGATGAGTGCTTTGACGATTGCTGCTGTTCTGATTGCTATGACGATTGTGATGAATGCTGTGCAGACGAAGTTGAGCCGGAAAAGAGCGAGGAGGAGATTTTGGACTCCGTAGAAGAGGAGGTAGAAAGCACAGAGGAATAAGAAGTTTTTCGGGTAACCTATCCGTCTTTTGCGATTTGCGGAAGGCGGATTTTTGTATTTCAAAGATCATTTTTGCACATACTTAATATGATTAAATAAAATTTAAGGAGAGAGTGTAAATGTTCAAGCAGGATTTAATACTTGTTACAGATATGCAGAAGGTTTATTTAAAAGGGGAAAAGTGGGCTTGCAAGAATATAGATTCTGCATTGGAAAATATTATAAAGCTTTTAAATAAATGTGAGTGCGAAGTAATCTTTACAGCATTTTTGCCCCCTAAAAGTCCATTGGGCCAATGGAAGACGTATAATCTTGTGAATGCTGATGTTAATTCATCTCCCCAAAAGAGTGAAATAATTGATAAGTTAAAGCCCTATACAGAACGGTATCCTTTGGTCTTTAAGGACAGATACTCTTCTTTGTCAAATGAAAAGGTGAGGGAAGCGGCTTATAATACAATAAATAACAACGGACGAGTTGTGCTTACAGGAGTAGTGTCAGAGTGCTGTGTTTTATCAACCGCTATGGCGGCTATTGATATGGGATGCAAGGTAATATATCTTAATGATGCTGTTGCCGGAAGTAATAAAGAATCTGAAAAAGCGGCAGGGCTTATTATTCACGGAATGCAGCCGGTACATGCGAAGATTATGGCGACAAAGGACTATCTTAAGGAGCAAACTTAAGCCTTAGCGCACACAATTTGTAGATTTTTGTCTTGACACTCAAAAGTACGGATGCTATAATGAATTATGTATTTTTTATTTTAATATGAGAGGAAAATGAAATTTGAAAAAACCGTTTGTTACAAAAGAAAAAATCGAAGAAATAGTAAAGACATACCCTACGCCTTTTCATATTTATGATGAGAAGGGAATAAGAGAAAATGCAAGAAGAGTTAATAAAGCTTTTTCTTGGAACAAAGGATTCAAAGAGTTTTTCGCTGTAAAGGCAACTCCTACTCCTAAGATATTGCAAATTCTCAAAGAAGAAGGCTGCGGAGTAGATTGTTCTTCATATACTGAGCTTTTGATGAGTGAAGCCTGCGGATTTAAGGGTGAGGAGATTATGTTTTCTTCAAACGTAACGCCTGATGAGGATTATATTCTGGCTCATAAGCTTGGAGCTAACATAAACCTTGACGATTTTACGCATATTGAAATTCTTGAAAGACTTACGGGAATACCTGAAACGATCTGCTGCCGTTTTAATCCGGGAGGACACTTTGAGCTTCATAATCAGATTATGGACAACCCCGGAGATTCCAAATACGGATTTACAAAAGAGCAGATAATAGAGGGATTTAAGATATTGAAGTCAAAGGGTGCAAAGTATTTCGGACTGCATTCATTTTTAGCTTCAAATACAGTTACAAACGCTTATTATCCGAAGCTTGCAAGAATTTTGTTTGAGCTTGCAGTTGAGCTTCAAAGGGAAACGGGAGTTAAATTCAAATTTATAAATCTTTCGGGCGGAGTCGGAATCGCATATAAACCTGAGGACAAGCCGAATGACATCGAGGTAATAGGCGAAGGCGTAAGAAAAGCTTTTGAAGATATTTTAGTTCCGGCAGGAATGGGAGATGTTGCGATCTATACGGAGCTTGGAAGATATATGCTTGCGCCGTACGGACATCTTATAGCAAAAGCAACTCACAAAAAGCACATTTACAAAGAGTATATCGGACTTGACGCTTGTGCGGCAAACCTTATGCGCCCGGCAATTTACGGAGCATATCATCACATAACGGTGTTGGGCAAGGAAAATGAACCTTGCGATCATAAATACGATATCACAGGAGGACTTTGCGAAAACAACGACAAGTTCGCCATTGACAGAATGCTTCCTGAAATTGATGTTGGTGATTATATTTGTATTCACGATACAGGAGCACATGGCTTTTCGATGGGATACAACTACAATGGAAAGCTCAGAAGCGCAGAGCTTCTTTTAAAAGAGGACGGAAGCGTTGAGATGATCAGACGTTCCGAAACTCCTGAGGATTATTTTTCAACATTCGACTTTACAGGGCTTTTTAATAAATAAAATGGAGGGTAAGACTTTGTTAAACGAAAAGGTTTTAGTTCTTGATTTCGGAGGACAGTACAATCAGCTTATCGCAAGACGTGTAAGAGATTTGAGCGTTTACGCAGAGATCAAGCCATACAGTACTCCTCTTGATGAAATCAAGTCGGGCGGTTACAAAGGAATTATTTTTACCGGAGGACCTAATTCTGTATATGACAAAAGTTCTCCGCATTACACGGCTGAGATTTTAAAGATAGGAGTTCCAGTTCTCGGAATTTGTTACGGAAGCCAGCTTATCTCTTATATGCTTGGCGGAGAAGTATCTTCATGTAAAAAAAGCGAATACGGTAAAATAAACATAAAAAAGCTTTGTGAGAGTAAGCTTTTTAAAAATGTTCCTGAGGAAAGCGTAGTTTGGATGAGCCATACGGATTACATAAGTGCTGTTCCAAATGGTTTTACCGTTACAGCTGCGTCGGAGGACTGTCCTTGCGCTGCGATGGAGAATGAAAATGAAAAAATATATGCGGTTCAGTTCCACCCTGAGGTTACTCACAGTGAATACGGTAAAGAAATTTTGAAAAACTTTCTTTACGAGGTGTGCGAGTGCAAGGGCGACTGGGTAATGGATGATTTTATCGAATCAACTGTTTTGAAGCTTCGTGAACAGATCGGAGATAAAAAAGTCGTGCTAGGTCTTTCGGGAGGAGTCGATTCTTCCGTTGCTGCGGCATTGTTAAGCCGTGCTGTCGGCAATCAGCTGACCTGCGTTTTTGTGGATCAGGGCTTGATGAGAAAGGACGAGGGCGACTTTGTTGAGGAAACATTCACACGCCTTTTCGATATGCGTTTTGTAAGGGTGAATTGCGGTGATGTTTTCATTGAAAAGCTTAAGGGAATTACGGATCCTGAGGAGAAAAGACGAGTTATCGGCACAGAGTTTTACAATGTTTTCTGGGGAAAGATCAGAGAAGAAGCTGACGGAGGATTTTTTGCACAGGGAACGATTTATCCGGACCGCATAGAAAGCGGAAAGGGAGATGCGGACAAGATCAAAACTCACCATAATCAGGTGAAAATGCCTGATGACATCAAATTTGAGGACGTTATCGAGCCGCTTGGCGATTTATTCAAAGACGAGGTAAGGCGAGTTGGAGAAAAGCTTGGAATTCCTCATGAGCTTGTTTGGCGTCAGCCGTTCCCGGGACCTGGACTCGGAGTAAGAATACTCGGAGAGATCACTAAAGAAAAGATAAAAGTTTTACAGGAAGCGGACGCAGTTTTCAGAGATGAAATGAAAAAGAGCGGACTTGAAGAAAGTTTGAGCCAGTTTTTCGCTGTTTTGCCTGATGTAAGAACGGTTGGAGTTATGGGAGATCACAGAACCTACGATCATCTTATTGCTATCAGAGCGGTAACGACTGATGATTTTATGACTGCCGACTGGGCAAGAATTCCGTTCGATGTTTTGGCGAGGGTTTCTAACAGACTTACGAACGAGGTTGAACACGTCAACAGAGTAGTATACGATATAACCTCAAAACCGCCCGGAACGGTGGAGTGGGAATAAGTTGAGAAATCCGGTATTTATACGGGTTTGCGGCATTTCAAAAGGTCTTTTGATAAGAATTTGATAACGGTCGTATAAGAGCCATTATTCTTGTAATCCAGCGGTTTATAGGTTACAGAATGATTTTGATTTGGTTTTGTATGACGAAATAAATCCATATTATAAAGCCCTTAGCTGTGGGTAGTAACTCATAGCTAAGGGCTTTCTTGGCGTCTTTTTTATTCGTAATCATTTGGTGAGTTTTTCAACTGCTTCATCTAAAGATGATACAAAAAATACATCCTTACCTTTGTTACTTTCATAGATGAAGTCTTTTAATGGTTTGCTTGTATAGTGTGAATAGTCACCGTAAATTGCAATACGGCCACCATAGTTAATAAACTTTTGCAGTATCTCTCCTGCAAGTCCTGTGCTAAGAATAAAGAAATCTTCTGTAATAAGCTGTTTGGGAATTATGATATTTTTTGTTCCGATATCGTACTTTGTACTCATTAGCAAATCGAGTGCCGATTGGGCGTCCGTAATAACTGTATTTTCGCAATTTACTAACGCACAGAGCGTGCCGTTGTTTTCAAGTTTACTTAAATTCATATAGATATTCCTCTCGATTAGTCTTTTAATGTGTCTTTGAATACTTCGGCTATTGCATCGCTTAATTCTTGTGAGGAAATTTCGCCAGACTGGCGTGGTGTCGAACTTTGGATAGTGGTAACGTCAAAGATGAGTGTTTCAGGATTTGTGCGATTTCTGCAAGTAAAGAGAAATCACAGGTATCAGACCATCATGCACCTTGAGGTGCTGCTGGTAACATAGGGCTATGCCGGTGCAATATTTATTTAAAATCCATTATTCCATTATGTTCCAGCCTAAACATGGGTGGTATATATAAAAAATTTGTATTTCATTATTGTTATATGTGAAATCAATTTTATTTTTCTTTCCTCGCCGATAAACTATTCCCTCATTAGTTTCTCTGTAATGAACATGATTATAAATAAGATATTGTT